>NZ_NYWI01000069.1:0-5926 GCF_002684955.1 Tistrella sp.
ATCCGACCGATTATCGATCTGGCAGGACATGACCATACTACCGGCCGAAACGCTGTTCCGTTCCGGAGTTCCGCCATGCCTCCCGCCTTGTTTGCCCTGACGATTGCAGCTTATGCGATCGGCACCACTGAATTCGTCATCGTCGGGTTGTTGCCGACGGTGGCACAGGATCTGGGGATCGACCTGCCTGCGGCCGGGTTGATCGTCAGTGTCTATGCCCTGGGCGTCACCTTCGGCGCGCCTGTTTTGACCGCGCTCACCGGCCGCGCGGCGCGCAAGCCCTTGATGTTGGCGTTGATGGCGCTGTTCATCGCCGGCAACGGGCTGGCCGCGCTGGCGCCGGGTTACGAGGTGCTGCTGGTCGCCCGCGTGCTGTCGGCCTTCGCCCATGGGGTGTTCTTTTCGGTCGGCGCCACCATTGCCGCCGATCTGGTGCCGGAAAACCGGCGGGCCTCGGCGATTGCGATGATGTTTGCCGGGCTGACGGTGGCGATCGTCACCGGCGTGCCGCTCGGCACCTGGATCGGCCAGCATTTCGGCTGGCGCGCGACCTTCCAGGCCGTGGCGCTGATCGGTGCGGTTGCGCTCGCCGGCATCGCCGCCCTGCTGCCGCGCGATCTGCCCCGCGCCGCCCCTGCCCGTCTGGTCGATCAGGCGCGGGTGCTGGGCTCGGGCCGGCTGCTGCTGGTCTTCGCGATGACGGCGGCCGGCTATGGCGGCACCTTCGTCACCTTCACCTTCCTGGCGCCGATCCTGGAACAGGTGACCGGCCTCACCAATGGCGCGGTCAGCCTGGTGCTGGTGCTCTACGGCGTGGCGATCGCCATCGGCAACCTGGCCGGCGGCCGGCTGGCCGACCGCAACCCGGTCAGGGCGCTCGCCTGGCTCTTCGCCGCCCAGGCCGTAGTTCTGCTCGCCTTCAGCTTCACGGCCGTTTCGGCGGTGCCGGCCCTGGTCACCCTGGCGGCATTGGGTTTCCTGCAATTCGCCAATGTGCCGGGCCTGCAACTCTACGTGGTGAAGATGGCCCGCATTTACCGATCAGACGGGGTAGACGTCGCCTCGGCCCTGAACATCGCCGCATTCAATCTGGGCATTGCCGCCGGTGCCTGGATCGGCGGCCGGGTGGTGGCCTCGTCGCTGGGGCTCGGCGCCACGCCCTGGGTCGGCGCGTTGATCACGCTCGCAGCTTTCGCCCTCACCCTCTGGAGCGGCGCGCTGGACCGGCGCGCCGGCTACCCTGCCAGCTCCGCCAGCAAGGCCGCCAGAACCCGGGCGCCGGCGTGAAGATGCGCGGGTTCCGCCCGTTCGGTCGGGTGGTGGCTGATGCCCTGATGGCAGGGGATGAAGATCATCGCCGTGGGTGCGATGGCGTGCAGGTGCCTTGCATCGTGCCCGGCCGCCGAGGCCAGGTCCATGACCGGATGGCCCAGCACCGCGGCGATGTCGCGGATCCGGTCGCGCAGCGCTTCGGGAAACGCCAGCGAGGGCGCGTCGACCAGCGGTTCAACCGCCACCCCGCAGCCGCCGGCCAGTTCGACGCAGAGATCGGGGATGGCCGCGCCGAAGCCCTGCATCAGCCCGGTGTCGAAATGGCGCAGATCGATCGAGAACACCACCTTCGCCGGCACCACCGAGGGTGCATTGGGCGAAACGGTGAAACGGCCGAAGGTCAGCATCAGATCGTCGGCGGTGCTGCGCGCGATGGCATGAAGGCGCTGCACCATGGCACTGGCGGCGATCAGCGCATCGCGCCGCTCGGCCATCGGCTTTGTGCCGGCATGGGCCTCTTCGCCGGTCACCGTCACCCGATAGGTCTGCTTGCCCTGAATGCCGGTCACGGCGCCGACCACCCGGCCCTCGGCCTCCAGCACCGGGCCCTGTTCGATATGGGCCTCGACATAGGCCTCGACCGGCTGGCCCAGCTCGCGCACGGGCACATCGGGGAAGGCTGAGTTCACGGCCGCCAGCGCCGTGGCGACGCTCACCCCATCGGCATCGCGCACCCCCAGAATCTCGTCCAGCGGCCGCACGCCCGCGAAGGCTTCCGATCCCATCATGCCCGGGGCGAAGCGCGATCCTTCCTCGTTCATCCAGGCCACCGCCTCGATGCTCCGCCGGGGCACATGTCCCGCATCGCGGATCGCTTCCAGCACCTCGAAGGCGGCCAGCACGCCGTAAATCCCGTCGAAACGGCCGCCGGTCGGCTGGCTGTCCATATGCGAACCCGACAGCACCGGCGGCAGATGCGGCTCCCGCCCCTGCAACCGAAAGAAAAGGTTTCCAGCCGGATCGGTTGCAACGCCGAAGCCGCGGGCGCGGGCGATGCCGATCAGATGGGCGCGGGCCTGGATCTCTTCGGCCGACAGCGCCTGGCGGTCCACCCCGCCATCGCTGCGGGCGCCGAAGCGGGCCAGCTCCATATGCCGCTGCCACAGCCGGTCGCCATTTACATGCCCCAGAATGCGTTCCGCCTCCGGCGTGATCTCGCGACCGCTCGGCATATACCCCTCCCCCGTTTCCTTACGCCAGTCGGTGCGGCGGCGCCAGCTCTCCGCCGGCGCCGCGCCGCCTGTCCCGCCGCCATCGCCCGACATGGCGTTACGAGGTCTTCATGATCTGCGCCGGCTCGGCGCGCGGGTCGCGGGCCGTCCAGCGTCCGGCCTCGACCATGGCGATGAATTCGGCCAGCAGCTGGTTGAACAGCGCCGGCTCTTCCAGGTTGAGCGTATGGCCGGTTTTGGGCAGCACCGCCAGCCCGGCGGCCGGCAGGGTCTTCTTCATGAAGATGCCCGGCTGCAGGCAATGATCGTCCTCGTCGCCGACCACGATCAGCGCCGGCAGGGTGCAGGCGCGGATCTGGTCTTCCAGATCATAGATCGACGGCCGCCGCGCCTGAACGCCGCTCATCGTATTGGCGGCGCCGATATCGGAATGCTCGGCCAGACGGTCGGCGAAATCCTGCCAGCCGCGCGGATCCTTGTTCTGGAACTGCACCCGGCTGGCGCCCAGCGCATAGGTCTTGGCGAATTCTTTCGCCCCCAGCGTCCGGAACCGCTCGGCCACTTCCAGCGAAACGCCGCGGAAATAGTCCTCGAACTGCTTTTCCGCGCCATAACCGGCCCCGGCGATGGTCAGCGACAGGGCGCGTTCGGGGGCCATCAGGCCGAAATGCAGGGTCGCGAACCCGCCCATCGACAGGCCGACGATATGCGCGCGGTCAATGCCCAGATGGTCGAGCACGGCCAGCGCATCGGTGACGGCAATCTCCTGCGAATAGGCCGCCACATCCGTCGGAATATCCGAAGGCGCATAGCCGCGGGCGGAATAGGTGATGCAGCGATGCCGGCGCGCGAAGAACTGCATCTGCGGTTCCCAGGCCCGATAATCGCCGCCGAATTCATGGATGAACAGGATCGGCGTGCCGGTCCCCGCCTCCTCATAATAGAGGCGGGTGCCGTCGGTTGCGGTGGCAAAAGACATCGGACTTGCCCTTCCGGTCAGAACAGCGGCGGGATGTCGGTGCGGGTCTTCGCGCGCGCCGCCATCTGGGGCAGCAGGGCGCAGAAGGCTTCCACCCAGGCGGTCGGCACGGTGGTCGACACCTTGATGAAGCAGTCGCCGAAGCGGGGCGTATGATAGGTGCCCTGGCGGATCATGATCCCCGCGGTCTGAAACTCGGCCACCAGCGCTTCCGGCCGCACCCCGGCCTCGATGCATTCCACCACCACGAAATTGCCGTGGGAGGGGTAGACCGGCATGGCGAAGCCCGGCAGGGCATCGACCGCCTGTTTGATCAGCGCCTGGTTGTGGCGCTGGATCTGCTGCACCTCGGCCATCCATTCGTCCTTGACCCCAAGCCCGGCCAGCGCCGCCGCCTGGGCGATCACGCTGGCACCCAGGGGCGCGGTCGAAAACGGCGCGATGCGGTCTATCAGCTCGGGGTATGCGACCAGCGCACCCACGCGCATGCCCGCCAGCCCCAGCCATTTGGAGAAGCTGACCACCGTCACCGCGCCTTCGGGATAGATCATGCTGGCCGGCGTATGGCCTTCGGCGAAGTCGCGATAGGTGCTGTCATGGATCAGGATCGCACCTGCCTCGCGCGCGATCGCCGCGAAGGCGCCGATTTCCTCGGCGGTATAGGTGATGCCGAGCGGGTTGTTCGGGTCGACCAGATAGATGATCGCGGTCCGCTCATCCACCACCTCCGCCAGCCGTTCGGGGCTGAGGCGGAAGTTCCATTCGGGGCCGTAGATCGGGATTTCGATCACCTCGGCACCGTTCTGGGCGGCGAATTGCAGCGGCCATTTCCAGCCCGGATCGGTGGTGACGAAGGTCGTGCCGGGTTTGGCAAAGGCCCGGCAGATCAGCGCCAGCGCCGCCACCGCGCCGTCGGTCACCAGCGCCCGGGCGCCGGGCAGCCGCAGATCGGCGACGATCGCCGCCCGCAGCGCCTCCATGCCGGCGGGCGGCGCATAGGCGTGGAAATTCTCGGCATCCACCGCTGCATGCATGGCGGCGGCAACCGCCGGATGCTGGGGCACGTGATTGGTATTCTGGCCCAGCCATTTCAGCTCGGGATCGGAAAACAGCCGGTCGAAATAGGCGTTCTTGGTATCGAGCAGGCTCACGCACCAGTCTCCTGAAAAGCGGGCTCCTGAATGGCGGGCTCCTGAAAAGCGGGCGCCGCAACCGACCGCCGGCCGCCATCCTTGATGATCGACCCGCGCGAGGCGATGCCGCCATCGATGGTCACGATCGTGCCGCTGACATAGCCGGCGCGCGGCGAGGACAGGAACACCATCAGATCGGCCACCTCTTCGGCCGTGGCCGGGCGGCCGCCGGGATAGCGGTCGAACAGCTCGCGCCAGCGGGTTTCGTCGCCGAACATGTCGACCGCGCGCCGCTTCATCAGCCGCACCATGCGGTCGGTTTCCACCGGCCCCGGGTTCACGCCCAGCACCCGCACGCCGTAATCCATGCTCACCCCGCCAAGGGCGCGGGTGAAGGCCATCAGTGCGGCATTGCCGGTCGATCCGGCGATGTAATTGGCATCCCAGTTCTCGCCGGAATTGCCGATATCGTTGACGATCACGCCCGTACCCCGCGCCTGCATGCGGGCATACACCGCCCGGGTCAGCGAGATATAGCCGAAGACCTTCAGGTCGAAACCGCGGCGCCAGGAGACATCATCCACCGCATCGATCGGGCCCGAGGGGATATTGCCGGCATTGTTGACCAGAATGTCGACATCCCCCGCCGCATCGGCCAGCGCCACCATCTGCGCATCGCTCGACAGATCCATGGGGTAGATCGTCACCGCCACCCCGCATTCCGCCTCGATCGCCGCCTTCGCCTCGACCAGGGCCTCTTCCGAGCGGGCGGCCAGGTGCAGATCGGCACCCTCGCGGGCAAAGCTCCAGGCAGCGGCCAGGCCGATACCCTTCGATGCGCCGGTGATCAGAACCTTCTTGCCTTCAAGACCCAGCTTCACCGCTCAAAACCCTCATTTGGCACGCATGATATGCGTTTGTGAATGCAATAACGCCATTATTGTATACGACTACCCGCAAGTCAAGAACCGTCGACCCACCCCATGCACCGCCCGTCCCCCACAAACCCCGGCCGTGGCAAAGGAAGGTGGATCCCCGCCTTCGCGGGGATGACGGTGGTGGGGGCGGGGCGAAAACGGCAGGGCCGACGCCTGCCATGACCGCCCGATGGCGGTGAAAGCGGGGCGAAAACCGCAGGGCCCGCGCCTGCCATGACCGCCCCATCGCACCCGGCCCCCCTGTCCGATCCCCCCGTCGCCCACCTCCGCACCCCCTCTCTACCGTCATCCCCGCGAAGGCGGGGATCCACCTTCACGGCCTCGAAGGCCGGTCCAACGCCGCCATCCGGCTCTCTTCCCCCTCCCCCGTCA
>NZ_NYWI01000070.1:0-19243 GCF_002684955.1 Tistrella sp.
CGATCACCCGCTGGCGCAGGGTCGGCACGTCGCGATGCACCGCCCGGCTCTTCAGCCGCACGATCAGCGCGAACAGGGGGGCGGCTGCCCGGGCCAGCGAGTTCACGCCGGTGCGGGCGAAGATGCCGGCGGTTTCCGGCATTCCGCGGTCATGGAGGGCGTTGGCCTCGCTCAGGCGGCCAAGAGCCGGCGTTCTTTAGAAGCGTCTACCTCAGCCCTCTTTCGTGCGCGTCCGCGGCCGCGATACAGCTACTATATGACCGCAGATCGCAACCAATACTTTCCCGGAATTTTGGCTGATCATCAGCATGGCGGTTGCCGCCGTCGAGCTGGTCATCCTCAATGTGTTTCTGCTCGGGGGCCGCCGGCCGGCAGGCGAGACAAGCACCCCTTCAAGCAGGGTCATTGCCGCTTCGGCTCGCTTGATCTGGTCAACCCGGATCAGTAACCCATCGGGCGCTGATCACAAAAAGCAGAAAGGCGGCTGCCAAAGCAACCGCCCTTCTACTGTTGCCAGCCTTCCCCGCCGAAGCCGAAAGAGAAATAAGGTCTATCCCCGGCGCCCGGGGGAACATTCGGCTTTTTTACCAGGTAGGGCCTATCCCCGGTGACCGGGGGAACCCATCCATCGTAGAGGATCGTAAATGCCGGTCAATCCCCCCGCCGGCAGAGGCACAGGAAGCCCGCCCATGACCACTATCCCCGACCACATCGTCCCCGACACGCACGGCATGATGCTGGAAGCGCAGATCCAGCCTGCTGACATTCAGGATCGGGACGACGCGTTGCTGGTCCACCATCTTCCGCTCAATGCCATTTCAACGGTAACCCGCACCATGGTTCCCCTAGCTCGGGCTGTGGCAGCCGCGATCCCTAGAATTGGGCATCCAAAGTCGATAAGAAAGTATTATCGGACTTTAAAGGTTGCTATCGCGGTATATGAGCCAACTCTCTGTTAATGCACAACTTTCAATATCATGTTCTAGGTTTTCGCACTGCACCATGCCACCAAATAAGCGGCTTCATCCCGTCAGCAGCGCGTCAAATGCGAAATCAAAATCATGTATCAGATATAATAATGTATCAGGTACATTCTGAGACAACGCGGCCCCGGTTATGCAAGCCGATCCACCGCTCTGTTGGCTATCGCTCCGAGGCTCGGACATTGGGTGGTTGTGGTAGGAGTTGGGTGGAAGCATGAATATGGAACCGCCTCATTTCATACTTCAAAGCCCGATAAAATATCCCCCCCGGTTTCGGCCCAACCGCTGGGCATCGACCTCCCTCATGCTATGCTCGAAGTGGCAGCGTCACCCGAAAATTAAAAAGGCAACAACAAGATGACATGGCAATTAAAACGAACCAGGCAGTGCAACAAATGCCCATGGAAGCGATCCACAGACCCAACCGTCATCCCCAATGGCTATAGCGTGGACCAGCATTTGCGCCTTCGCATGACGATTGCCGATCCTGGCAGCTTCCCGTCGGCCGGTCCCCTCCGTGTCATGGCGTGCCATGAAACACCACGTGGAGCTGAAGCGCACTGCATCGGCTGGGTGTGGAATCAGATGGGCCGAGGAAACAATATCGCTCTGAGACTGGCCCTTAGAAACTGCACGAATATCGATGAAATCAAAATTGACGGGCCTCAGCATGAAACATTTGATGACACACTACCAAAATAGTTAGCGGCACTGACACTGTCGAAGATGAATGCCTGGAGGAGCAAACAGTAGCTGACCTGATCCTCACCGGAGGTGAGGCAGGATCAACTTGAAAAAACTTTTCTGCCTACGTTGTCACTAGGCGGAGCCCCACTTCAAAAATGCAAACAGTGATAATGGATATAGGCCGGCTCGAAAGAACCGGCCTATATCCTGCTGGTACGCCATGCAACATAATCCCAATACCGGGATAATTTTTGCATGGATCATTCATATTTGCAGCACCCCATCGAACACGGGGTAAGCGTTCTCATCAGAAAATGCCCGCGCGCCGTCCATTGTTTCAGCACCCCATTGAACACGGGGTAAGCGTTCTCCAGACCGCACGCGCCCAGAATCACTGTACGTTTCAGCACCCCATCAAACACGGGGTAAGCGTTCTCGGTGTACCCCATCATTCTGAAATGGAAGAAAAAAGATCCTCTTCTTTCGGAAGAAAAACCTCCTGTACATCGTCAGGTATGGTGAGCGGGAAGATCGCTGATGCACTATACGTGTCCCCCAAACCTGTGCGAAACCGATCGGGTATCGCAGACACGAAGGGCGCGAACACCGTTCCAGTGTTCGCGATACGCTGCCTCGGATCTCGTGTGATCGAGTCCGGTAGAGGGAACCGTGGATCCAGTATCCACACCGTAGCGCTATCACTCTCAGCCCGGATCGCGCGGCCAATACCCTGCCGCAAGCGTCGACGGGCCTCTTTCTGCGCGATTCCATAGATTACACCTCTAGCCTTAGCGAGGGAGTACCCCCTCGCCATCATAGAATCAAGCAAAGCAAGCCTTCTAGCAGGTTCGAAATACGGGAAGGGTAGCCTCGTGATGACGAGATGGTTAATCGTGCCAGGAAGATTGAGCCCTTCCCAAGCTGTCGGGCTGATCCACACTGCATTCTCGTCAGCCACAAACGTCGGAATCATGTCGCCCAGCTTCATGCCAGGCTGATGGACAATGGCCTTCGAGCCGGCGCTTTCGAGAAGCGCCCCCAGGGCGGATGTATCCCGGAAGGAATTTGTCAAAGCGAGAACGCGGCCACCAGACTCAGCAGCCATCTTTATGCCGGCGGCCACATATGCCAACCACTGCGGATGACTACTGCCGCCATCGCCATCCGATTCCAAGTCTGCTTCAGAGGCCCCGGAGGATGACGGGTTGGGGACCCGGCGGTCGGCGAGCACGAACGACAGACGCCCGAACTTTCGTGGCCGAAAGCGATCGCTCAATTCGGCCTGGAAGTTCGAGTAGCCCGGGATAAGACCCAGCGCCGTTCGAAGTTCAGAGAAAGTTGCTTCACCATCCCCCGGGGCATCCAGGGTCGCCGATGTCATCACCATCGAGCGAATAAAGGGTGGCGCCACCTCAGACGACCGCCAGAGGCGAGCCGACAAGCGACCGGGCCGTAGTCCCACAAGAGCGAAAGCGGGCCACTCGCGTACAGGTGACCAAGAGAGCATAGGCACCCGGAAATCGCTTGCATCTTCGCAACCCGCCACAAAATCACGGAGTTCTGCGGCAATATCGCGGATGTACCGGAGGTCATCCTCCGCCGCGCCTCTACGCTGAGCCGCAACATAGCCTTCCTTCAGAGCGGCTGCCATCGTCACGGCAGCACCGCGCGCCTGCATCATAACTGCCGCATGACGCGGATCCGACAGCACGATGTATTCTTCATGGCCGAGTCGACTGATGCCGGCGCCGCCGCGGGAAACGACTGTTCCGTAGAGGGCGTCCATATCACGGCGCCACGTCGCAATTTCCTTCAGGAGAGAATCCGATGGGTCTGGTGCACCAAGATGGCTCAGAAACCGAGCAGCACGTTGCAGCATCATCGAATTCACACGGCGCTGTGCCGAAAGCGCCGCTGCGTCACTGAGTCTGTCGGCTTCATCGATCACTGCAGCATCGAATCCGCCTTCGCTGTTATCTTTAGGCGACAGTACGGTGTTCCATCTGAGCGCCGATGTCATGAGCAGCGCATGAGTCACGACGAGTACGTCCGCGTCTATGGCATCAGCTAAGTGTGCGCGGTAGCGCTCTGATTCCTCTTCCGGCGACGTCGGCAGGAGACAAATTTCTCCTTCATCGATCGTGGGCGGCAGCTGGCCATATGCGGAGATCCACTCGCGCATGTCACCGCCTTGTTTTGCATGCACGAAGAGGGCATCAAGAATGTCTTTGATGTCTGGGGTCAGTCGGTGTTTTGCGTGGAGCGCTTCAGCAAGCGCCTCGACACGCGTTGGTGATAGAAAGTTCCGCAGGCCCATGCGCTTGGCAATCTTCGGCCGCACACCGAGTAGGGTGTGACACACTTCCGAAGCATATTGAGTGTCTTCATCCAGCAGCTGCTGCTGCAGCTGCAAAGTGAATGTCGACACCAAACCCTTGCGCTGAACCAGCGCGGTCCGCAAAAGAAGCGGTACCAGATACCCGAGTGATTTGCCGACGCCAGTTTCGGCCTCAAGCGCCGTTACAGCGCCGTGCTGGCCTGAGTCAACCTGCACATCCAGGGCCATGGCCACCCGCTCTGCATACGCAAGCTGGACAGGATCTGGGCGGAACGCCCGCCCTTGGGCCCGGCGGGCAGCGGCTAGTGGACCATCCGGGGCGAATGCCTGCCTGGTCAGCTCGATGAGATTGGCCATAGGATTCAATCCACTCCCGTCAGGCGCCGCACTGCGGCATATGCAACGATGCTGTGCGCAGGCACGGCACACAAAACGTGAGGACTGCGCCAGTATGGCGGTTCGATGGGCTCATATGCCATCTCGGCCTCGAGGTTACTGATCGTTGCCCATTCGTCGGCCGGAATGGCGCGCGCCGGCGTACCATCCACAAATGTGAGGCCAGCTCGATCGAAATCGATCTCTTCGATATCGACAGAATGGACCTCCCCGTACCCGGATGTCCGCTTCGTACCGATGTTGGTGACGTCGGCCAGAAGGCCGCTGACGGCAGGAATATCTCCGCACCCTGTGTACCAAATGGCCGGCGTGTCATAGCTGATGTACTTGCTCATCTGATTCCGGAAAGGTCCTGAGGCGACGTCCATGCGTGGGAAGCCCCTCCGACCCGGCAGTAGATTAGATGGTGACAGCTCGTGCTGTGGCTTGAGGGCTTGAATGACGACCACCTCTCGAATTGGTGCGGGTCCTTCGATGAGCGCGGCGGACCCTCGCCATACACTGCCCCAGCGCGCCAAAGGGATAGCTTGGTGCGCTGTATCGATATCATTGGTGCGCTCAAAAAGGAGCGCTGCCAGGAGGCCATCAAGGGCCAGGCGCTTGCCGAGGATAACCGGCGAAGAGAGTTGGATCCGAACAACGAACGGTTTCACATCTGCCTCCCAGGCGGTGACCATCATTGACTAGCCTATCGAAACACGCTACGCAACTGCATAGATCATTCATAGGGGGTGTCATGGATCTCCAGGCTTTATGGTACAGATCTCTCGGCAGACATCTTGACCTAACGCCGAACGCCGATGGTGGCTTCCAGCGGGCCATGAGTCAGACTTATCAGCATCCGACCAAGCAGGTATCGATGCGTCTGGGCGCCGGCAAGGCGATGTCTGTGGTGACTGAAAACGGCGCGACATTGATGGCCGATATTGTGCCACCGCGTGCCTTGCCTCCTTCAGTTGTACTCCACCCCGGTAGCTGGCGCACAATTCCGAACTGGATGGCAGACATTCTCCAAAGCCCTCCAGGAGAGCCGTTCTTGGCAACGGTCTACGGAAAAAGCCCGGCAAGAAATGGGCGCATGGTCCTTTCGACACCCGACATGGTGACATTTGCCGGCGATCAGATTTGGACAGTCAGGATGCGGCCTTTGCGGGCCGCGCTCGCCGCTGTCGCGCCACTGAAAGGCGATGCTTGGAAACGCCTGGGCTATCTGATTGATGCGCGCGAACGTGATCCTGCTCAGGCCGCGTTCATTGACCAGCAAATCGATTCGCTCATTGCCAAACAGCCTCGGCTTGAGGGCCTTCTTGAGATTCTTCCTCGTCCAGGAAGCGGAGAGTGGCAAGCACTTATGCTGGTAATAAATGTGAAGCTGAAAGCAGCAAAGGTGTCAGCTGCTGAGGAGGCTGGATGTTGAGAGAAGTGTTTTTGACAATGCCAGCGGGAATGCCAGCTAATGCCTATATGATCCACGAAATGGTCTACACGGCGATGCTGGGACCGAAAGGTGATGGACACCGCGCCTTCCTGTTTAGCTTCGAGCCAGAAATGGGTGGGGTCGTCACTATTCGGTCAGAGTGTCTTCCGGCGCCTTTCCTCGCGGCGAGTATGCCTGTCAGAATCCCTGCTGCAGGCGCTGTCGCGCCCTTTCGTTTAGTTGCTTCGCCTACTGGTCGAGCAGATGACCAACATGGACGAAAGAGGAAGGACGGACGTGTGCGGACGCGAGCTGTGGCCCTTCCCGCTGGTGACAAGGCAGCGCGTATCTCTTGGCTGGCGCAGAAGGCAGTGCGCAGCGGTTTTGAACTGGTCGAGACCCCGGACGTTGTCTCGGCCGGCATACCGTTCGAACGACAGGGCGTGTCCTTCCGACAAGAACGATGCGTGTTCACTGGCTCGCTCAAAGTACTCGACTATGACCGGTTCGTTCTTGCCATGACCAAGGGAATAGGACGAGCGCGGGCGCTAGGCTTCGGACTGTTGACGACATATTGATAGTGATGAGAGGAGAGAAATCAGTGGAATACACTGTTCGCTTTGAGGGTGTTATTAGAGCGGTGAGTCCGCTCGCAACGAATCCGCCTGGGACACCGGAAGGACGTGCTTTGCCTGGGCAAAGCAATCCGCCGAAGCCAATCCCGAAGGCTACCGTGCTCATAGATGGCACAGCGGTTGCCATGGTGCCGATCTTCCCGGGACCAGGCATTCGCGGCACGCTTCGCCGCAAGGCGGTCGATGTGGTGCGGCACGCGCTTGGAGGTGGTGGTCCAGTTTTTCTTCTGGATGATCACTACTACAACGTTCTCGGTGGCGTTAAGGGCGCCGAGAAAGAGGAAAAGGCGGACCTGGTTGCAGCCGCGGCCCGCCGCGCTCGAAACCCCATCATCGGCCTTTTCGGGGCCGGAGAACCGTGGGATCGATCGCGCTTTTATATCGGAGCTGGCTTGCCAACCAAACCGATCAGTGCAGAGGTCATTGGCGGGGCGCGTATTGACGATTTCGTGCGCTCGGCCGACGCCCTCCAGCTGCTGCCGGAAGATGAGCGTGCCCGGTTCCTCGCGATGACAGAGCATAACGCTCTGCGATCGGCAAAGCGGAAGCAGGCCGAGAAGCTCGAGAGGGAACTTCGAGCAGCTGACCGGAAAGGAGCGGCGCCGGAAGATGTCGCTCATCTGAAGGCGGAACTCAATCGGCTTCAGAAGGAAGTCGACGACCATGCACAAGCCGCTTTCTCGACGGTTTCGGTCCAGAGACCACTGGATGGCTACGAGGTCATTCCAGCGGGGACTGAAATGTCCCACAGGATGACGCTTCGTCTGGCGTCTCTGGACGAGATCGGACTGGCAATAGCCGCTTTGCGCTACTGGTCATTGGATCCGTTCATCGGTGCGCATCTTGCCCACGGGTGCGGCCTTGTCGCAGGCGAGTGGAAGGCGAGCGTACGCCATGGCATGGCGCCGCAGTTCGAAGAGATCGGGCTCGTGAGCATGAGGCCGTTCGAGGGCCTTGATGTCCCATCCTGGCTTGCAGATGCGGAGAGGACGTTTATGGATCGCCTGGGCTCGGGCGCGTTCGAGTTTCGTGCACCTTCCGCGAAGCGTGCGTGATCATAACTGCCAGGCTTTAAAAAAGGCCGTCCACCTTATCCGGTGGACGGCCTTGTTCCGTGGGGGGTGATGTTTCGCTCAGATGATGACTGCGAATTCTTGCGAGATGGCAAGCACGGCCGCAATCAAGAAGGCAACCCGTGAAGCGATCAGAAACAACGGGGTGCGAACCTTCGTTTTCGTGTAATCGATCTCCCCAGTGATGGGGTTTATAACCGGACGGTTCCAATCAGAAGAGATGACTCCCAATCGGTGACGGCAATAAAATATCAAATCGGATGCGGATCTATATGCCACAGATGTCATAAAAATTGCGGCAAAAGAAACATTTAGATTTACGGAGTAGGCGATCACAAAGCCAAATGCGGCAATAATAGCAGCAATTACAAGAGCCGACATGACAGAGTATTTTGTGTTTAGCTGCCAACCGTGTTGGTCCCGGAGGTCACGCAGGGACATAGGCGCCATGTAGCTATTAAGGGCGATAGTCGTAGCCGCTGCGGTGCCAAGTACACGATAAAATGGCAGGTTATCAATATCGGTGAAGGGTTCGATATTGGTGCGAAAATAATTTCTGGTTAGTTGATTGGCCACAGATAGTGACAGCCGTGATTGTACGATCTTCCATACAATCACTGGCAGCCCATATGCGACAACGATCGCGCCGACCATGATGCCGCCATAAATGTTAGAGCGATCAAGCGTCACCACACCCCCACCAACAGCGAAGAGTGCGAAGCAACCAACGATTCCCAGCATCAAGACAAACCAACATCCGGCGTTTGCAACATCCTCGTCCGTCATCCACATACGTTCTCCACGAGAGAACATGCGGGCGGCGATCCATTCGCCGATTGGCTGGTATGCCGCGACTGTGTAGATCCTACTGATCTTCATAGGTAGCTCCATTTTTTAACTAGATCTGACGTTCAGTGGTCATTGATACCCGAAATTTCCTAGATGACTGAATATAGGCGACCAGTATCCAATATTATTCAAGTAAAAAAATGTGATACACGCAATAAATATGGCACAGTATTGTATGGCACGCCCTTCATGTTCGAACGTCCGCATCTGAAGATCATCTTCGCTTGGATCGAACACCGGTATCTCTCGCCATTCAGAGATCACCTGGTCCCCGACTCTGAGCGGGATGAGGATGAAGCGGCAAAACGCGAAGCAAGCCACGAGATACCACACAGGTGCGTCGGTAATAGCGCCCCAGATCGCAAGCACCACGATGAAGATGGTCAAATATTCCAGGTATCCGGACCGATAAGCGTCGTATCGCCGTTGCACTGACGGTGGCACGCTCTCATGACGGTGGTGAAGAGCCAGCGCTGCATAGGGGCCGACACGATCCTCAAGCGGGAGAGGCGCCACAAGGTCCGCGTCAGCCACCTGTATGTGGTGCTCGGCTCCCAGCATGGTGATCACGACCTCGCTACCGCTGGTGTGGAAGTAGCGGTCGGCCAGAGCCTGCCGGAGACGGGCGGCATCGCCTTTGGATGGCTGATAGCGCCAGTAGGCGGTGCCGCAGATGAGAATGGTCACAAGGACGAGCCCGATCGCGCTGAGGGCACCAGAGAAAGCCGCGCGGCCGACGTAGGCGCTGCACAGCACCACCACAACCAGCAGGACCAGCTGCCGCCCTACCCTACCCTTTCGGGCGCCGCTGCTTTCGGTCCGGGACGTCTGTTGTTTCAGCATGAAGACCTCATAGAAAATCCGTGCAGCAGTCGTTCCAGCGCCACATCAGGATCACGGCGTCCTCGCCGATGGCTGGAATTTGGCGGCCCATCCCCCAGATCAGCGTGCTCTGGCCAATCACGTGATTTGATCGGGTCTCCGGCACTGGCCAGAACATGCTGGCCCTGTACTGGGTCTTGGGGAACATGGGGTCTAGCCTTCCACGGCACAGCGCGTCATTCCCCATGGTGCGCCAGGCGAGACCGCGGCGATGAAGCGCTGCAGTCGCGCGGGTAGCCAGAAGACTGGTATCGCGGACCATATCGCCAACCGTGGCCTGGTCGCCGCTCAGCGGGTAGAGCGATCCCCACGAGCCAGCGCACCAGAAAAGCCCTCGGAGAGGATATCCGCCGGCGGCGGCCAGTGCGTCGGCTGAACAGGCTGCCTGCGCGATCGGGTTGGCGACCGCAGCCACTTCCGGATTCGTGAAGAAGGCCAGCTCCGAGTTGGACCACGTGGGATCCAGCTCGGAGAGGTACAGGAGATCGAAATCCATGTACCCGTCCGCACTGCATCGATCCTCAACGAACAGATCCATCATGATGAGCAGTGGAAATGAGTAGTAGTGATAGTGGTACATCGATATATCGCCACTATCACGGTCGGCGTTTCCTGTCGTGGCGAGGAAACGCCTGTCCATAGGCAGCCGGATCCCGCCAAGCGCTGGACTGCACCCCGGCGTTCGCACCAGCTCAATGATGCGTGCCGGCTCCCACATTGAGACCACGAAGCCAGGCTTTGGCGTACCAGCAGCGTCCTCGCACAGGCACAGCTTTTTATCCGAAGCGTCTGGGGGCACGGAACCTCGGCGGCCAAGCGTGAGACCAGCAACGCGGATCGGGAAAATGCATTCCCAGCAGATATCCGTGATCAGCTTGCCCGTCAGCAAGCCTGAGTCGGGGCAGGTCAGGTCATCACTTCCCTCCTCCGCTCCCTCCTCCGCGCTCTGCGCAGTTGGAGTGCCATCAGCCCAAGCGGCCCATGGTGCGAGGCCGGCAATAGCCAAAAGGGCGAGCCGCAGAGCCAGATAGATGCAGCCAGACCTCGTCATGTGCGGTTCTCCCCGAGCGCGTATGCGAAAACGCCCGTCTTGATGAGCTGTCTGGCAGAATCCGACCCCGGCACGTCGTAGACGATAGGAAGAAGGGGTCGCTCCCGCGGCAGGCCGATCACGATCCTGTCCAAAGCTGGATAGGCGTGATACGGCATCAGCGCTACCTGTGGGTAGTCGCCATCCAGAATCAGGCGTTGCACATCCGTTGGCTGCGCATCGGTCAAATCCAGGGCCATCCGAGGAATGGTGGTGCGCCTCGCCAAGCATGGCGGTGCACATGGGATCAGTGTGCGGACAGACCCGAGCGCCGTTATGGCCTCGTCTGACAATTGCGATCGCACCGGCCAGAGGATCAGCAAACCAGCCTCCGAGCTGGCCGAGGCGATGGCGCTTTCGATAGAGCCCATCACGAGATGGCCGATAATCCGACGCGTACCTGCTACGACGATCTCTATGTTGCTCATGAGCCAGGCGCCCCCTCTTTATCCGCCTGGACCTGGCCGACGACATACTCTCTCACCACGAATGTGCCGTCTTCAGCGGTCACGATCGAAGGCACCGCGCGCAGGTCGAACCGGTCTTTGACTTCGGTGGTCAGCAGGTAGGGGTGTTGTCCGACCTCCTCCGCAATCGCATTCCAGCTATCCCACCCCCCGGCCCTATCAAGGTTGGTGAGCAGAACGAGTGGGCGCAGCCCCTTGGCCAGGGCGTTTTCCGCTTCGGCGTGGGCGAACCGACGTTGAGCAGGTTCTGCTCCATCGATGACGATCAAGGCCATGGTGAATGGCCGGATGCTCAGCTGGTCGATGCGGGTGTTGTCTTCGATCAGCACCGAGCCATCAGCGTCGCGGATCGGTTGGGTGACGACCACGTGCGGATCGATCTGCCGTGTGGTGTTCACCTTCACGGGTTGCAGGCCCTGGAACTGCGCCTGTTGCCAATAGCGGTCGCGGGCCCGGGCTCGTGCGGCCTCGAGGTCGAGGGTGGCAGCGCGGGACTGCATGACCGCTATGAGGTCGAGTTCGGCGACAGGTATAACCGGGCCCATTGTGCCCAGATCTCCACGGTCGCCGGCCTCGACACGGGCTTGGAGTGCGTCAACGTCTGCCCATCCACGCACTTTGACAAGCGCTTCATCGTGGTCGAGCAGGAGCATCACCGGAATGGCGGTGATGTCGTGGCGGCGAAAAAAGCCAGGATCGATATCGACCGATACATCGGTGTGTTCAGCAATGGCACGCAGGGCACGGGCAACATCGCCCACTGTCTCGCCTGGCATTGGTCCACGAAGGATGACGCGGACATGTGGGCGCCCCGACAGGTGCGCCAAGATGCGTCGGAATTCACCGGCCGGCAAAGCGCGTGACAGCGCCAGCACGATCTCCTGCTGTTCACCGTGCGCGCCTTGCGCCCTTGGTAAGAGGGTTTGCCGGTCTGGAAGAAGTTCATCAATGGGAGCTGCACGTGTGCGTGCGGCAGTAGCGATATCTTCGGCCGCGGCGTTCAGATGTTCAGTTTGCGGTCCCGCGTGGCTTGGTGGGCCAAAGCTAACCAGACCGGCAAGAAGAATCACGAACGGATGTCTCATCAGAAAACGGGCTCCACGCGCCCGACTACCGATTCGATCGGTAGAGTGCCGATGTAGCGGCTGTCGAGGCTATTCGGGGTGTCCCCCATGACCCAGACGCGATCATCAGGGACGCGACCTTCCCTATGGAAGAAGCCCTCCGGCCGTTCGAAACGTTGCGCATATGGGAGGCCCTCCCCTACCCTCTTCCCGTTGATGAAGATGCCATCACGGGTTACGGCATAGTGATCACCAGGCAGTCCTAGGATGCGTTTAGCAAGCCCTACCCCCTCAGGAAGGATGGGGCGAAGCAGCTCGGGTGTCTCGAATGCGTAGATGCCACCACGCTCGATGTCCCGCCTGGCGAGGTCAACGATCATTATGGTGGTACCAGGGATGCAGTGCTCTTCCTGGAGGTTTATGCCGATGCGGTACCTGTCGAAGAATACGGAGCCGACGGCAATGGCCAGTATGCCTATGGTCGTGGCCTGCCAGAACAGGACACGCCTGGCCCGCACAGCGGTACGGAGAGCGGTCGTTATGTCGATTTGCTTCATTCGCCAGACTCCTCGGGAGCGGGCATAGCGAGCGGTTGGAGAAGAAGCTGAAACTCGGCTGTGAGGAGTGTGCGTCGGTCGAAAACGACATAGCCGATCGTTTGAAGGTCGTCTTTTTGAACCTCCAGGAGTTCCATCAGTTCGCGGATGGAGAGACCTGGGTACTGATCAGCGAGGAGGGCGATGGTGCTTTCGGTATCGACGACGATAGGCGCCAGATCGCCACGGTATCCTGCGGACTGTTCAGCGAGAGCCTCCGTGACGTCGATTACGGCCACAGACAGGAGCACAACGGCTGTCAAGATCTTGTACATGACATTGCATTCCTTCATCTGAGAGATAGCCGCGGCGGCGCCGCCAAGACAGCGGCCTGATCGAGCACGATGTAGCCTTTTGCCCCAAGCGCCTGCAGCCGACCATTGAGGCGTCCGATCAGCGCAGGCGCGTCTTCACCTCGGAATTCCTGCTCCAGGAGCAGCAGCTCCTGTGCGGTATCAACGATGATGATTTCTGGGGGTGGCGGCGGTGACGGTAGAAATGTCGAGAGGCCCCAGACACACAACGCGCCGCCGAAAGCACCGGCAACCAAGCTCATCGTCATTGTTGCCCAGCGATTCATCCGAGGATTACCTTACCAGAGCGTTCGTCCAAAACACGTTCGATGGCTTGTTCGACCGTAAGACCTTGTTGTCTGTATCGATTGATTGCAGAGACGTCAGCTGGGGCCGTTGAGTACAGAAGTTGCGCAAATGGTGTGACGTAGAGGCGCCCAATGCCACCGCTCTTGTTGGTAGCGATAAAGACCTCTGAGTATTCATCCTTCCGGACGTGGACCGTTTTGATGAGCGGCAAATATGCGGCGTCAATCGGCAAATCACCGCTCACCTTCAATTTTTCGAGGGTGGACCCCTTTTGGGCCAGTAGCATGATCGTTGCTGCGTTCTCTAGGATTGCCTTACCGACGCCGGTTGACGTCTGAAAGAAATCATTGAGCGACTGTGTAATGACGACGGCCGACGCGTTGTATTTCCGGAAACGGCGAAACGCAGAGTTCAGAAAGGCCGCCACAGAAGGCGAGTCCATAAGCTGCCAAGCTTCATCAATAATCAGCAACTTCTTAACGGATCGGTCTCCTAGGTATGCTTCCTGCTGGATCCGATAAATGAGGACCAGTAGTACAACTTTTCGGAGGTGATCCGAGCCCGCCAACTCCTCAAGTTCCAAGGTTATAAATGAATTTTGGAAGTCGACGCGTTGTCCGCTCCCGTCAAAATATCGTCCGTAGTCGCCAGCGACGGTGAAAGGATAAAGCTGGACACCAATGTCTCGAACCCGAGGATCGTCCGCGTTCAGCAGCGCGGCAGCCACGTCATCGATCCGTGCAGCATGACCATGCATCTCCCAGACTTGTGACAAGAGGTCACCCAGAGAGGCACGTTGGAGATCGGTGAGTGGCATGGTTGGTGCGGCCATGGCCTCAATGAGGCCCATGAGAACGTCTCGGTCTTCCGACCAGTTCGTGACTAGTGGGAAGGGATTCAGATCCAGCTTGGCATCAGGCCCAAAGACAAGATTTGCGCCGCCGAGGCTTTCGGCGAGCTTCTCGTAGCTCCGGCCGATATCGATTACCCGTACGATGGCTCCAGCTGCACGAGAGCTGGCAATCATCTCGTTCGTCATGAAGGATTTTCCGCCGCCGGATTCGGCGGCAATGACTACATTGTAATTTGTGTTCGAGTCATATTGTGAAAATGCCATCAATTGACCGGTGCGGCTGACGAACGTCATCAATGGCGTGGATGTGCCACGCCATTCTGTGAAGATGGGCAAGAGGCGAACCACATGTTGCGTAGACATTGTCCGGTAGCGTTGAAGTTGCTGGACCATGCTCAATTCGGCCCCGAAGGGCAGCACAGCCAAAGCCATAGGCAGCATGATGAGTTTGTCCGGCATCGCCACCATTCGATTGCCTTGCCACAACTGTATGGCTTGGCTTACGGCTTCAATACGGCTGTCACGATCACCCGTGATAAGCATCAGCGAGAGCGCCAAATGGAGCGGCCGACCGCCGTCTGCGATTGCGCGGGTTAGCTCGTCGTATCCTTCTTTTTGAGAAAAAAGGCCGGGCACCCAGGCCGTCAACGGCCCATATGCCTGCTTGGTCAGGAACGCCTGCCGCCTGGCCAATTTCTGCTGAGTGGTGTGCGAGTTGGGAATATGAATGTTGGCAGTCAGTACAAAGGGACATGCGATAGCTGACGCGCCTGTGGTCATGTCGCCAATGAGATTAATCATACCGCCAAAAGCGACGAGCTTCGGGAACTGTTTAACTGAGAGCACAGTAATGTGGTGATTTCCAACCTCGAGATGGTCATCATGCACGACTATTGGGGCATCATGATCAAATATCTGTTCAGCAATCGGGCGATGTTCATCCCAATCGAAAGATGATGATTGGCGCCAATGTGCATGTTCTCCTTGATTTAGAATACCATTCATCAGATGAATGTAGGCAGATGGCGTAAGTGTGGTCGGTTGCATATGAAGTCCATCCAGGATTTTGCCGACTTCGATACTCAATTCTTTTGAGCGCCGTAGATCTTTTTCTTCTGGCATCGCGCCGGAGCCTGAAATTGGGATCTTCACAGTGACAAGGAGGAGAAAATCACGGAGCCGGAGGTGCGAATAATCATTCATAGGCAGATCGATACATGATCTGAGATATGCGTGGCGGTCGTTGGTCACTCTGCGTAGCAGAGGATCGCCGCCATTTGGATCAAAAGCCGGTTCGCGGACCTTCATAAAGAGGTCGAGGATATGGCGAATATCAGGGAAGGCAATGAGGCTGAATTGAAGGATCGTGTCCTCCGGCCAGTTACTGTTAAACAGTACGGACAGATGATTCGCGACGGCGTCGTCGGCCCCAGACAGCGGGGCGCATATAAAACCAAAGCCGAGACTCTTGTCATCACACAAGAAGACCCGGTACTCGGGATCATATGCTTGTGGTCGCAGCAGATCAGAGGCCCGCTCATCCGGGATACGCATGGGCTGCATGATTATCCCTCCAGGAACATAAGAAGGTTGTCAGGCACGCCCTGCTGTAGCCGGCCATCTGGCGCGATGATCAGCGGCACGCCTTTGATACCAATGAGCTGGGCCGTTATAAGGCGGTTACTCATGTGCTGGAGGTCACAGGTCGGCTTCTGCTGGAGGGCGGCCGGTGAGGTGCCGGTGATAAGAGCCGTGCGAGCCGCGTCGACGTCCGCCGCGCATTCGATCTGGCGCGCCGCGATCTCGGAATCGCGACCAAGAACCGGCAGAACGAGAATATCGAATCGCCATCGTGTGGCGGAGGATTGGACTAGCTGGTCTATGGCAGCCATCAGCCGATGACAATGTGGGCAAAGGGGGTCCACGAACACGACCACCTGGTCAGTGCCGGCACCCACAGTGATGGCGCCGAGCTGAGCCATGGGGACGCGGTCCATCGGGAGCGTGGTCATGGACCTGCGTGCAGCATCAGGGGAGTCCACGAGATAGCCGCCCCAGGTATCGTACAGTTGCCCACGGATGATGAAACGGCCGCTAGGGGTCTGAAACGTGATCCGACCTTGGGCATCTTCGACAAGCATCAGAGCATCAATGGGGAGCTTCTCGATACGCTTTACGGCCCCCTCCCCAGCGCTCGTCTGAGCGAATGAAGTGGCTCCTCCCAGTGCAGCTATCGCAAGCGCTGCTATGCCGAACGTGATGGACTTTGACCGCACAGTGACCTCCTGGAGCTTAGGCCACTAGCCTAGCGGGTCTTCCTAGCGGAAACCGCCGCGGGTTTTGGTGATCGGCACACGTTCCACCGGGGAATTCTTTCATTGACAAAACTGGGATTATCGGCAGGGTGATCAAATTGATATCAAGTTGATATCGTCTGAATTGGTGCTTAGAAGGTAGGAACACCCATGCCCCAACGCGACCCCCCCGCCCGCCGGCGTCCGCGCAAGAAGCAGATCAGCCTGACGGTGGCGCCGGAGCTACTCACAGCAGTAGACGCCCTCGCTGACCAGCGCGGTTTGTCCCGCGCGGCGATGATCAACCTGATTTTGAGCGATGCCGTGACGTTCCGTCTGACTGGGGATGCCACCAATGCCAGATGAAAAAAAGCGCCGCTCTGGGTCGGGGGATGAAGAAGGCGCAAAAGCAGAGTCCGCGCTGGAAGGGAAGCTAGAAAAGCTTGCCAAGGCGTTCAGAGAAAAGCAGCAAAAGACCAAACCACAAGACATCCGGCATAAGGAGAGAACGACCGGAACGGCAGTGGTGACGGCGCCGGAGAACCCCGTAGTGGTATCGGACATTTCTCAGGCCGATTCCAGTCAACTGGAGTTCTTCTTCTTCGGTGAACCGCATTCGCCCAAGTCGCGCGACTTGACCGTCATGATGGATGTGGCGGTCTTCCGGCTCTCGAAGGCATGGAAGGCAGAGAATACTACGATCCGCTATGAACTCTCTGACGGCACTGTAACGGTTACGTCCGGACCGCATGGGATGGCGACGATTTACGATTATGATTTAATGATGATGGCCGCTGGCCATCTGACGTATGGAATAGAAAGGAACAGTATATCCGCACGAAAGGCCCCGCACCATCTCGGAGGAAAGATATTCAGACCGGCCATTGCAGATATCTTGCGATTTCTTGGCAGAGAACACGGTGGAAGGCAGGCAGCGGAGCTTCGGAAGATGCTTTTGCGTCTGAACACGACCCATGTGTATATTGAAAGAAAGAAGACAGCGCCCAACGGTGAGGTCTATACGATATCGTCGGCAGAAAATCTCATAAACTCATTTAGAATGATTGCGGATGATACCGGAAAACCGCATTGGGTTGAAATACACCTCTCCGATTTGGTGTACACGGAAATTGTAGCACCTTTCGGTTCCACACCGGGCGTTCCACGGGTTCTGAGCATTAATCCGCGGTATTTCAGTCTTACTGGAGGAATTGCACGCTTTATTTATAGGATTGCGCGTAGAGCCGCAGGAACATCCAAAGCGTGCTATTCTTTTGAGAATTTGCACAAAAGGTCCGGGTCATCAGGGGAACTGAAGAGATTCACGTATGAATTGCGTAAAATAATAAGTGCAGGCGCTCTCTTGGACTATGATCTTTCGGAAATCAAAGGGAAAGACGGGCCGTTGTTGGAAATGCGGTTCCGCGGTGAGTCCGAGTGACGGGACGGTAGGGGGCTTGGTATTGCGACCTCCTACCCTTCTCGCTGTTGTGTGATCGGCCGGGAAATAGTCCTAGTAGTTGATAATAAGGCACGCAATTATGTCAAAAAAGGTATTTCGCTGTGCGGTACAAGCCTGTGGATAGAGTCCGTCTATTAGGAACCATTTTTCGCCGCCAAGCCGGGAAAACCGTCTATTGGGAACCGAATCCCGTCTATTGGGAACCGAATCCCGTCTATTGGGAACCGAATCCCGTCTATTGGGAACCGAGGGGATCGGTTAACAAATTGAAAACAAAGGAGAAAAAGGCCATGAAAGAGGCCTAAAACTATTTAAAACTATTTAAAACTCTAAAACGGCGCCGATCGCCATCAGAGGACCCGACTTAGACCCAGGAGGCACTATCACATCCACCATGTTCGACCTCAGTGTGGTCGCGACCGTTCGGTTTGCCAGCCAACCGGACTATACCTTCTTCGAAGGCCGTGTCTTGAGACTGCTACACCTCAGCCTGAAGGACGCGGTAAGGCGAGAGACCACGCCGCCGGCGGAGGAGTCCGGTGCCGCCGGCGGACGGCGCCGGTTGGTTTCGTCGCGAGGTTCTCGATTGGGGTCAGGCGGAGCGGACCGCTGAAGCGCCCCTGGGGGCGCTTCAGCAGCCGTGTACGGTGAGGTCCTGGTGCCCGGGGGTGGCAGGTGGTGACTTCACGCCTCCAGGGGCCTCCAGGCGGCGATGCCGGGCATTCAGAAAAGGAACGGCAGGTCGTTGAAACGGCTAGTCGCTCCTTTCTGCCGGAAAGCTGGTGGCGGCAGACGTCAGCCTTTTGCATTTCGCGGTTCGACCAGTCCGGTTCCTAATAGACGGTCTCACCTGCGAAATGGACAGGATGCGATGTTACCAGCCCTGTTTCGTTGTGTCGAAAACGTAAAAGAATCAGTAGGTTATTGGAAATGCAGGATGGCAGGTTCCTAATAGACGGTCACGATCCGGGTGTCCGGGTTCCCAATAGACGGTCAGATGGCTGCGATTTCCCGCTGCTCGCACGGGCGTTGTTCCGGGTGAGATCGACGGAAAGTCAATAATAACAATCGATTATGCAGGATGAGAAGCGACGGTTCCTAATAGACGGTCGATGCTGACATGTGGGCGGCGGCAATGAGTGGCGCGAGAAGCCGGCATCGATCAGATCATCACTCGGGAACGGATAAAAAGAACGAAAAAACAGAATGATAGGAGACCCACGGTCAGGCGGTTCCCCATAGACGACAGCGGTCAGTGAAGAGCGGTTCCCAATAGACGGTCGCCGTTGATGGGCGTTCTGCCGGGGCAGGATGTATCTTACCGAGCGGCTGCGAAACCGGGATTTTGCTATTGAGAACAATGGGATAGAGGAAAGGAGACGATTGCGGTTCCCAATAGACGGTCAGCGTGGTGGCGGTTCCTAATAGACGGTGCGTGGGCGCCAGCAGCGGCTCCGCCAAACCCAAGCCGTTCACCGAAGACGCGGCCGGGCACGGCGCGTTGCTGGCCGCGCTGGCCCCGCCGGGTGAGGCGCTGGTGGTCATGGAGGCGACC
>NZ_NYWI01000071.1:0-249356 GCF_002684955.1 Tistrella sp.
CACACGGTTCCATTCATCCCTCCCAAGCCAGCAACGTCGACAACGAGAGATTCAGACTTTTTCCGTCCTGTCACGCACAGTTTCACCCGATTGCCCTGGCACTGCGGGCCCCTCTTGTTGCGGTGCGGATCAACCCTGTGATTTAATCACCCATGCTGCGTCTCTTGTCGGTTTTGCCGTGCAGCAAGGCTCCGGTCGCCGATGCGCAGGGGGCGCCCATGGCGGATGCGGCGACATTGCCCGATACCCATACGGGCCGATAACGATGCGGGCCGATAACGATACGGGATGCATGAGGCGTGGGATCCGTGTCCCGCCGACATGGCCCGATGAATGCGCGGGGAGAGAATGACCGAGAAGTCTGAAGCGACCGCCGGGCGGACCGAAAAGGTAAAGGTCAAGATCAAAAAGTACGCCAATCGGCGGCTTTACAATACCGCGACCAGCAGCTACGTCACGCTCGATCATCTGTCGCAGATGGTGAAGGACGATATCGACTTCATCGTCAATGATGCGAAGACGGGGGAGGACATCACCCATCAGGTTCTGACCCAGATTATCGTCGAGGAAGAAGGCAAGGGGCGCAATCTGCTGCCGACCAGCTTCCTGCGTCAACTGATCTCCTTTTACGGCGACAGTCTGCAGGCCTTCGTGCCGCGCTATCTGGAAATGTCGATGGAGTCGCTTGCCCGGAATCAGGAGCAGGTGCGACGGACCTTCGGCAATCTGTTTCCCTTCCCCTCGATCGAGGAGATGAGCAAGCAGAACATGCAGATGATGGAGCAGGCCATGCGCATGTTCGCAGGTGGCCTGCGTATGCCCGAGGCGCCTCGCACCGAGGAGGCCGAGGAGCGGCCGGCGGCCCAGCCTGCGGCACCAGCGGCCGGCGAGGACATCCGGCAACTGGCCGACAGGCTGAACGATCTGCAGAAGCAGATCGAAGCCCTGACCCGTGATCGCGACAAATAGGCCGCCGGTCTTTTTCCGACACGGACCCGCTGCAATTGGGGCCACTGCAATGACTGCAACGCCGCCTCTCGGGTCAGCTCCGGGAGGCGGCGTTTATCGTGTCGGGGGGAGGGCGATGCCGGTGCGGTACCGGCGCCTCAATATCGGCCGAGACTGATCGTGGAGCGGGCGAGTACGTCGTCGCCGGCCATGGCGAGACGCACCCCCTGGGGCGGCAGGGGCGTACGCAGGGCGACGATCTCGGCGGAATAATGATTGCCGGTCCCGCCGGAACAGGGGCCGAGATAGGCGGTGCCGGGGGACAGCCGGCCGCGATGGGGCGCAAGCATCATGACGCCCTCGGGCAGAGCGGCCGTTTCCCCGGGGACGGAGGGGACCAGAACCCACCCCACGCCACCGTCTGCGGCAACTGCGATCGTGCCGTGGCCGCCATCCGTCGAGAGTGGACGGTAGCTGTCGTCATTAAAGGCGACGGCGACCATGCGGGTGCCTTCGGGCAGGCCCGCGACGATCAGTTCCGGCGATGCGCCGGCCGGACCATAGCGGCTGCAGCGGGCATGGACCGGAATGGAGACGCCGTCCCAGGACGGATCGGCAAAGCGAACGTTGAGTTTTTCCGGCGTGTCGGCCGATGGACCGTGGCCGACGCCCGCCAGCAGGCTGCCGGCGACCAGAAGACCGGCGGCGAAGGCACCGAAGGCGATCGCCAGAATGGGGAACGCCCACTTGTTGCCGCCATCGGGCAGATCGGCCTCTGCGGCCGTCCGCAGCGTGCCGCCGGACACGTCCCCGGCGACCGGGCCGGCGCCAGTGCCGGCCACGGCTCCGCTGGACGTGGCATCTGTGATACCATCGTCGATCTGGGCCATGGTTTGCCCCGTTCCCGTATGTGCCTGGTGGCGAGGGTCTTGAAGAGCGCCCCCGCTTCTGAATCATCCTACCAATACGCGCTATTGTTTCAAACAAATATTGCCTTATGCGTGCAATTGGAACAACCGCCAGGGTGATTTCCGATCAGGCGCCTTCTCCCCGTGCCTGATCGGGGGGCGTTGCGCCCTCGTCCTGTCCGTCGGGCCGTTCGGCACCTCCCGGCAGCCAGCGGCGCACGGCTGCAACCAGATCGTCGCGCCTGAAGGGTTTCGAGAGATGATCGTCCATGCCCGCGGCACGGCAGATCTCTGCTGCCTCTCGTCCGGCATTGGCGGTCAGGGCCAGGATCGGGGTGCGACCTCTCGGGCCCTCGATGGACCGGATGCGGCGGGTTGCCTCCAGCCCGCTCAGGCCCGGCATCTGGACGTCCATCAGGATCAGGTCGTAGTCGTGGGCCGTTGCGGCCTCGACCGCGGCATTGCCTTCACTCACGCTGTCGACCGTATAGCCGGCCCGCTGCAGGGCGCGGGCGGTCAGCATCTGGTTCATGGCGTTGTCCTCGGCAAGCAGGATGCGGATGGGTGTGCGGGGTGGTACCTCATCCGTGTCGGCGTGTCGGGGCATGGTCTCCGGTCCTGGATGTCGTCGGGTCGGGATCCTTGAAGGCTCGGGAGCCAGCAGGGAGTGGGCATTGGCCAGGCTTCGCGGGGAGGGCAGAACGGCCGGCAGCTCGAACCAGAAGCGGCTGCCCTCTCCGGCGACACTGTCGCAACCGATGCGCCCGCCCAGAAGATCGGTCAGGCGTCTGACGATCGCCAGACCAAGGCCGGTGCCGCGTGCCATGGCGGCGGCCTGATCGGCGCCGGCCTGGTAGTATTCTTCGAACAGCTGCCGGGTCTGCTCGGGCGGGATGCCGACACCGGTGTCGATCACCTCCATCCGCAGAACAGGCGGGCCGCCCGTCGTGGCCGGCACCAGATCGAGGCAGAGTGTGACCCGCCCGGCCTCGGTGAACTTCACGGCATTGCCGGTCAGGTTCACCAGAATCTGGCGCAGCCGCCTCTGGTCTCCCATCAGCCGAGGTGGCACCGAAGGCGCGGCCTCGACGACGATTTCCAGCCCCTTGCGGCGTGCCTGCGGGTCGTACATCGCCTTGACGTCGCGGGCGAGGGCGACGGGGTCGAACGGCTTGGGATCGATGGCGAGCTTGCCTGCCTCGATCCGGGACAGATCCAGCACGTCGTCGAGCAGGTCGAGCAGCAGTTCCGAGGCCCGGCGCATGATCTGGGCCAGGCCGGCCTGCTCCGGGTCGAGGTCGGTTTCGTCCAGAAAATGCAGGGCGTTCAGGATGGCGTTCAGCGGGTTACGGATCTCGTGGGACACCGTGGCCAGAAAGCGCGACCGCGCCTCTGCGGCGCCGAGGGCGCGTTCACGGGCGTCTTCCAGCGCATCCTGCATGCGACGCCGATCGGTGACATCGGTGTAGATGGTCAGGGTGCCGCCGTCGTCAACCGGAAGGCGAATCAGTTCCAGCCGGCGGCCATCGGGGCGGACATGTTCTACCGGTTGCCCAAGCAAGGCGGGGTCGCGCATCCGGGTGAGCCAGGCTTCCGCCAGTCGTTCCGGATCGCCGGGGCCGAATTCGCCGCGACGGGCGACGAAGCGGACCAGTTCGGTCATCGGATTGCCGGGGCGGGCGATGCCGCTCGGGATCTCCAGCAGTTCCTGGAAGCGCCGGTTGACCACCACGATGTCGAGCGTGCGGTCCACCAGCATCAGGCCCTGTTCCATCGCATCGATGGTCAGGCGCAGCACTTCGGTCTGGCGGGCCAGTTCGCGCTCGGCGGCGCGTCTGGTCGTGACGTCGGTGAAGGTCATCACCAGCCCGCCGCCGGGAAAGGGCGCGCTGGCCATTTCGAGCACCGTCCCGTCGGGCCGGCGGCGTTCCCAGCTTTGCGGCCAGGGCCTGCGCAATGCCGACAACCGGCGGGTGACTTCGGCGAAGGCCGGCCCGGTGCCGAATTCTCCGCGCCGGGCCATCAGGTGCATCAGCTGTTCGAAATCGGCCAGGGGTGGGCAGTCCTCGGCCATCAGGCCGTTCATCTCAAGGAAGCGCCGGTTGTGGAGCACAACACGGAACCCGGCATCAAGCAGGCACAGCCCCTGGCGCATGCTGTCCAGCGTGGTGGAGAGCAGGCGGGAATTCTCGGTGGCGGCCCGGTCGGCGGCCACCCGTTCGCCGACATCGCGCAGACTGGCGTGGAATTCGGCGGGCGTGCCGGTGCGCGGGTCGCGGATCATTCGGGCCCCGGCCTCGACCCAGACGGGGCGCCCGGTGGCGTGACGCATGCGCAGGGTCGCCCGATCGCGACCGTGCTCGACAAGCGCGGTCATGTGGGCGGCAAGCACGTCGGCATCCTCGGTCACGACCAGATCGGCCAGACGCCGGCCGATCAGACGGTCGGGCTCCAGCCCCAGAAGGGTCTGCGATGCCGGAGAGGCATAGAGGATGGTGCCTTCCGGATCCTGGCGCAGGATCAGGTCGCCGGCGTTTTCGGCCAGCAACCGGTAGCGCCATTCGCTGTCGCGCAGCGCCGCATCGATCTTGCGCGCCTCGGTGACGTCTTCATAGATCGCGACCGAGCCGCCGTCGGCCATGGGGTTGTGGGTGATGCGGATCACCCGCCCCTGGGCGGAGGTTTCGGTCAGCGTGGCGGTTTCGCGCATCCGGGCAAGGGCCAGCCGCTTCTCGATCCGCTCAGGGCGTGTCGTCTCCGCCACCTCGTAGAGCGCCTGCTCCGCAATTCTGGCAAGCGGTGTGCCCGGCTGTGTCAGGTCCTCGGGCACCCCCATCAGCCCGGCATAGCGCTGATTGCAGGCCACCAGCACCATATCCTGGTCGAAGATCGCAATCCCATGGCCAAGGGCCGCGAAGGCCCCGTCAAGCAGCCTGCCGCGATCTGCGGCTTCGGCGGTACGGGCGGCGACCTCCCCCTCAAGGTCGCGGGTATGGCGATCGAGAGCCGCGCGCATGCGCTCGATGCCGTCTGCCAGCTCGACGATCTCGCGCGCGCCGCCGACGGCGGGCACCGGCCGGATCGTGTCGCCTCCGCCCAGCTCCGCCACCGCGGCGTGCAGCCGGGCGATCGGAACCACGATGCGCCTGCGGATCAGAAGCAGCATGACGGAGAGCACGGCCGCCACGACCACGATCAGGACCAGATCGGCCACACGGGCTTCGGCCCAGGCCGCCCGGATGTCGACGAGCGACAGGCCGGCCGCCACGGCCAGCGGACGCCCGGGGACATCAGCAAGACCGTAGAGACGTGCCACACCGTCGTCGGGATCGACCAGGGCGCGATCCGCCGAGATGCGGGTCGGATCGCTCCAGGCACGGCCAAGACCCGCAGGATTGCGGGGGCTTGCAACGATACTCGCGGCGTTTCCGGCACCGTCGCCGCCGTCGGGGACGCTGCCGAGCTTGCGACCGTCGGTGTCCAGGAGCAGCAGGCGGCCACCCGGGCCCACATCCACCGAACGGTAGACCTGAATGAAATAGGCCGGGTCGACCGCCGCGGCCACCACGCCGAGAAACCTGTTGTCGATGGTCCGGATCGCCCGGGCGGCCGGAACATACCATTTGCCGGTCAGCACCCCTTCGACCGGCGGATCGATGATCAGCCCCTCGACACCGGCTGCGGCGCGGGCGAAATAGGTGTGATCGGTGGCCGTCAGCTGGGGGGCCGGCCAGTCATGGGTCACCTGCACGATCCGGCCGGCCGGATCGATCAGCCACAGCGCCCGGATCTGTGGCGTCTCGTCGGCGATCTGGCGCAGCCGGTCGAACCAGTGTTTGTCCTGACGATCAGGCAGCCGGTTCTCGTTGCGGATCTGATCGGCGATGCGGGCGACTTCGATGTCGACCGCATCCATGGCCCGGGCGGCATGCTCGGCCAGAAGCAGGGCCAGCCCGGTTGCGCGGCGGCCAGCCTCGGTCTTCGCCGCCTCGTAGGATCGCCAGGCCAGACCTGCCGCAACCACGGTCAGCAGCGCACCCAGGGCCAGGGCGGCGATGGTGAGCGATCGGGCAAGGGCGGCGGGTCGGTCCTGGCGCATGAACCCCCGGAAAGGTTGGGCTTGCAGGTGGGGACGTGGTCGGGCTGCGCGCAGAGGGCGCGCTGTCTTCAGGATCATCGCGCGCAGGGACGGCTTCCGTCAAACCGCATCCGATGAGCCATCGGACACCGGAGGCATCAGGGGTGCCGGAAGGCCTGTGCAAACAGGGGCTTGACCCGTGCGCGCTTCATCACGATATCTGTGTCGAGCACGGGTGATCGATGTCGCCCGTCCCGAGGTTACGGAGCACGGCCATGCAGATCCCACCCACCGCCGCTTTCCTGAACGCGCAGACCGTGGCGCCGACCCAGGTCGCAGGCTATGCCGACCCGCGCGGCACGCAGACCGTCGAGGCGGTGCCTGCCGCCGGCAAGGTGGAAAGCAATGCTGACCGGCAGCCTCCGCCGCCCCAGGCCAGCGGTCGCGGCAGCGTGCTCGACATCACCGTCTGAACGTCGTCCCGTCGAGATGTCCTTCTCACCGCCGGTTCCGCAGGGGCCGGCGGTGTTTTCGTGGCATGCATCCCTGTTTTCGTGTGGGTGACCATGCCGATGCCCGGTCTGCGTGCATCGGGCGCCGATGGATCGCCGGGTGCGCTTGACCCGCCGCACAGGCCATGGGCATCCTTGTGCCAGCGCGCATACGGCCGGTCAGCCGCCGTGGGAGACGGCGGTTGCCCCCGTGTCGGCCGCACGCGAAAAAGACGAGGGACCGCGGCGCGGGGACGCTGCCGCGCCACAACGACACCAGGGAAGGGCGTCTTTCCATGACCATGATCACCCGCCGCCGGACCACGCGGATCGCGGCATCGCTTGCCGGGCTCGCCATTGCGGGCCTCGCCGCCGGCACCAGCCTTGCGGCCGAGGAGAAGTCCGTGGCGATCACCCAGATCGTCGAGCATCCGGCGCTGGATGCCACCCGCCAGGGCGTGCAGGATGCGCTGAAGGCGGCCGGCTGGGAGGTCGGCAAGAATCTGACGTGGGACTATCAGAACGCGCAGGGCAATGTCGCGACCGCGGCCCAGATCGCCCGCAAGTTCGTAGGCGAGCAGCCGGATGCGATCGTCGCCATCGCGACGCCGTCGGCCCAGGCGGTCGCGGCGGCCACCCGCGACATTCCGATCGTGTTCTCGGCCGTGACCGATCCGGTCGGTGCCAAGCTGGTGAGCAGCATGGAGAAGCCGGGCGGCAACGTCACCGGCGTCTCGGACCTGTCGCCGATGGACGAACATCTGAAGCTGATCACCCGGATCACCCCCAACGTGAAGCGTTTGGGCGTGATCTACAATCCGGGTGAGGCGAATGCGGTGGCCCTGGTCGACCTGGTGGAGAAGACCGCCGGCCAGTTCGGCATGACGGTCGAGAAGGCCGCTTCGCCCAAGTCGAGCGACGTGCTCACCGCCGCCCGGTCGCTGGTCGGCAAGGTCGATGCGATCTATGTGCCGACCGACAACACCGTGGTCTCGGCGATCGAGAGCGTGGTGAAGGTCGGCCAGGATGCCGACATTCCGGTCTATGCAGGTGACACCAACTCGGTCGGCCGTGGCGCGATCGCGGCGGTCGGCTTCAACTACTACGACGTCGGCGTCCAGACCGGCGAGATGGTCGCCAGGATCCTGGCGGGCGCCAAGCCCGGCGACATTCCGGCCTCGACCGTCTCCAAGCTCGAGCTTTACCTGAATCCCGGCTCGGCCAAGGAGATGGGCGTCACCATCCCCGAGGCGGTGATCGCCGACGCCAAGGAAGTGGTGAAGTGATCTGACGGCCGGTTCGGGTCGCAGGCTGCAGGATGCCGCCCGGTCCGCCGGGCGGCATTTTTGCTGGAGCATCCGCATTGTCCCTGCCGGATCGGTCTTCGCGAAATAGTTTCATTCGTTCTACACTTCTGATATGGACTTGCGATCCGCTTGCGGCACGGGGGGTGATCCGCTACCACTGCCCCGTCACCCTGGCGGCACGACTGCCGAGCTGCCGGGGGAGACGGCGGCCGGCGGCATCAGAGGCCCGCGGCACGGCCGCAACGGGCCCTTCGGACCTGTGGGGATCACACGCGGCCCGGGCTTCGGAGACAGGCCCGGCGGACGCGGCAGACGGGAACGCAACCGACATGCTGCACGCATGCCTTCCGGCGCAGGGCTGCGCCGGGCGCCTCGGGGGAGGGGCGCGATGAGCCTGATCGCCTGGATGGGTGCGATCGAGACCGGCTTCGTCTACGCCCTGGTGGCGCTCGGGGTCTTTCTCTCCTTCCGCATCCTGGATTTTCCGGATCTGACCGTCGACGGCAGCTTCCCGCTGGGGGCCGCGGTCTCCGCCACTGCGATCGTCGGCGGCTGGGATCCCTTCCTGTCGACGGCCCTTGCCTTCGTCGCGGGCTGCATCGCGGGCAGCATCACGGCCTGGCTGAACGTCCGGCTCAAGATCCTGAACCTGCTCGCCTCGATCCTGATGATGATCGCGCTCTATTCGATCAATCTCCGGATCATGGGCCGGCCCAATGTGGCGCTGCTGGGCGAGCGGACCGTGCTGACCCCGTTCGAGGGGCTGGGTCTGCCGTTCTATCTGCTCACCCCCCTGGTTTTCGCCGTGGTGGTGATCGCGGCGATGATCCTGCTGATCCGTTTCCTGAACAGCGAGATGGGGCTCGCCATGCGGGCGACCGGCGCCAATGCGCGCATGGCCCGCGCCCAGGGCATCAACACCGCCGCGATGACGTTGCTCGGCATGGCCCTGTCCAACGGCCTGGTCGCCATCGGCGGCGCGCTCTTCGCCCAGTCCCAGGGCAGTGCCGACGTCACCATGGGTGTCGGCACCATCGTGGTGGGCCTGGCCTCGGTGATCGGCGGCGAGGCGGTGATGTCGACCCGCACCATCGCCCGGGCGATCATCGCCTGCCTGGTCGGCGCCATTCTCTATCGCGTTGCGGTGGCACTGGCGTTGAATGCCGGCTTCCTGGGCCTTACCGCCTCGGACCTCAACCTGGTGACCGCCGTGCTGGTCGCCGCCGCCATGGTGCTGCCGCGGGTGCTGGCCCAGCGGCGGCGCAAGGCCGCCTGAGCCGGGAGGGATGATCCGATGATCGAAGCCAAGGGCCTTCAGGTCACCTTCAATCCGGGCACGCCGCTCGAGACGCGGGCGCTGCGCGGGCTCGACCTCACCATCGGCGAGGGCGAATTCGTCTGTGTGATCGGCTCCAACGGTGCCGGCAAGTCGACTTTCCTGAATGCGCTGTCGGGCGAAATCGGGGTGGATGAGGGCCGGATCGTGATCGACGGCACCGACGTCACCCGCTGGCCGGCACGGCGTCGCGCCGGGCTGATGGCACGGGTGTTTCAGGATCCGATGGCCGGCACCTGCGAGAAGCTGTCGATCGAAGAGAACATGGCGCTCGCCTTCTCCCGCGGGGCCAATCGCGGGCTGGGGGCCGCCGTGCGCGCCGATCGCCGCGACCGCTTTCGTGCCGCGTTGAAGCGGCTCGACCTCGGCCTCGACAAGCGGCTGGGGGATCGCATGGGGCTGCTCTCGGGCGGTCAGCGTCAGGCCGTCAGCCTGCTGATGGCCACGCTTCAGCCGATGAAGATCCTGCTGCTGGACGAACACACCGCGGCGCTGGATCCGCGCACCGCGGATTTCGTGCTGCAGCTGACCCGCGATATCGTCGACGAAGGCCGGCTGACCACGCTGATGGTCACCCACAGCATGAAGCAGGCGCTGGATTTCGGCACCCGCACGGTGATGCTGCATGAGGGCCGGGTGGTGTTCGACGTCTCGGGGGAGCAGCGCAAGGGCCTTCAGGTCGAAGATCTGCTGGCCATGTTCAAGCGCGTGCGCGGCGAGGAACTGTCCGACGACGCACTGCTGCTCGGCTGATCGGCGGTCATATGATGATCGGCGGCGGGGCTTGCCCGGCCCCGCCCGGGCTGTCACTCTGATCGGACCCGATCGCACCCGCCATCCGCCCGGAGGTTCCCGGCCTTGGACTATTGCTCGTCCTGCGGCGGCCGCGTCACCCTGCGCATCCCCCAGGGCGACAGCCGGCCGCGCCACGTCTGCACCCAATGCGGCATGATCCACTACCAGAACCCCAATATGGTAGTGGGGGCGGTCTGTGTGTGGGAAGACCGCATCCTGCTCGCCCGGCGGGCGATCGCCCCCCGCGAAGGCTTCTGGACGATCCCGGCCGGGTTCCTCGAGAACGGCGAAAGCACGGCCGACGGCGCACTGCGCGAGGTGTTCGAGGAAGCCGGCGCCCGCGCCGCGATCGAGCGTCTGCTTGCGGTCTACGACATCCCCGAAATCCATCAGGTCCAGATCTTCTACCTGGCCCGGATGACGCGGGCCGAAATTTCGGCCGGCATCGAAAGCCTTGAGGTCGGCCTGTTCACCTGGGACGAGATCCCCTGGGGCGAGCTCGCCTTCCCCACGGTCAAGGCGATCCTGAAGGACTGGCAACGCCTGCATCAGGGCGATGCCGTTTCCCGCCGGGATTTCTGGCGTCCCAGACCGCCGGAACCCGAGCGGAAACCCGAGCTTGTGCCCGAGACGGAGTCACCGCCGGCGCAGGCCTGACCTCGCCCGACCTCCGGCGAGCCAACGCCGCTTCCGACATTGTCTGAAGCGAACGTCATATCAAATCGGGGGGCGGTACGCCCTCGGCTCTGGCAGGTGAGACAAATCCCGCGCATGATCCATATCGGAGAAGCGTCCGGCCAAGACCGGATGCCCCGGATCATCCGCAGAGGAAACGTCCCAATGTCTCTCAGCTTCAAGCGGTGGCTCGCCGCCGGGGTGGCCGCGGCCGCGCTGGTGCCGGGCCTGGCGGCAGCGCAGAGCGCGCCGGTCGCCGAATGGCAGCTCGACACCATCATTCAGCCCTCGCCGTTCCGCGGCGTGCACGGTCTGGCGGTCGCCCCCGACGGCGAAGTGCTCGGCGGCAGCGTGGTCGGCCAGCAGATCATCGGCGTCGACCCGGTCAGCGGCAAGGCCCGGGTGATCGTCGACCGGCCCGCCGGCCAGGCCGACGATCTGGTGATCGCGCCCGATGGCCGCATCGTCTGGACGGCTTTCCTGTCCGGCGAGGTCCGGGCCATCTCAGGCGATGCGCTTCAGGGCAAGGCGGCACCGGTGCAGGTGCTGGCGACAGGCCTTCCCGGCATCAACTCACTCGATTTCGATGACGGCGGGAGGCTCTATGCGACCCGGGTTTTCCTGGGCGATGCGCTTTACGAGATCGACCCGACCGGGGCGACGCCGGCGAAGCAGCTTCTGGAAGGCATGGGCGGGCTCAACGGCTTCGAGATCCGCGGTCGCACGCTCACCGGCCCGCTCTGGTTCAAGGGCAAGCTTGCCCGGGTGAACCTGGACGATCCGAAGGTCGAGACCTTTGCCGAAGGCTTCAAGGTGCCGGCTGCGGCCAATCTGGAAGCCGACGGCAAGGTGGTGGCACTCGATACCGTCACGGGCGAGGTGAAGCGCGTCGACCCGACGACCGGCGCAGCCACCGTGATCACGAAGCTCAATCCGGCGCTCGACAACCTCGCCATCGGCGAGGACGGCACGATCTATGTCTCGAACATGGCGGAGGGGGCGATCTTCCAGGTCGACCCCAAGACCGGCGGGACGCATACCATCATCAAGGGCGATCTGGCGGTGCCGGGCGGTCTGGTGGCGGTTCCCAAGGCCGGCGGCGGCTCGACACTGCACCTGGCCGATCTCTTCGCCTATCGCACCATCGACGGGGCGACGGGCAAGGTGACCGACGTCGCGCGGGCCTATGCGAGCAATCTCGAAAATCCGATGAACGCCAATTACGACGGTGGCCGGATCCTGCTGACCAGCTGGTTTGCGGGCGGGGTGCAGATGTTCGATCCCGCGACCGGTACCGAGCTTGGTCATGTCAACAAGCTGGCCGCGCCCATGGATGCGCTGATGGCGGATGACGGCCATCTGCTGGTCCTGACCGCAGGCGGCACCATCCATAAGGCGGCGCTGGACGGCAGTGCGGCGCCGGCCGATCAGAAGCCGGTTGTGGAGCATCTGGTCATGCCGACCCGGATGATCTGGTCGGGGCCCGATCACAGATCGGTCTATGTGGCCGAAACCGGTGCCGGCCGGATCGTCGAAGTCCCGGTCGACGGTCAGGCGCTTCGGGTCGTCGTGGGCGATCTGAAGGCCCCCGAGGGCCTTGCCCGCCTGCCCGATGGCCGGCTGGTGACGGTGGAAACCGGCACGGGGCAGGTGCTGGCCTTCGATCCCGAAACGGCGAAGGGCGAACTGATCTCGACCGGCCTCAAGGGCCGGGTCGGGCTGGAAGGGACCGCCGGCATGCCGCCGGCCTATATCCCGACCGGGATCGCGGTGGATGATGCCGGCCGCATCTGGGTGGCTGGCGACCGCGACGGCAGCCTGGTGCGCCTCAGCCCGCGCTGAACGGCATGAAACTCACCCCTGGTCGCCGGTGTCGCCACCGGTGGCCAGGGTGTGACGCTGGATCAGCGGCACCTGCGAGATGCTGAACAGCAGCGTCAGCGGCATGATGCCGAACAGCTTGAAGCCGACCCAGAAATCGGTGGAGAAATTCCGCCAGACCACCTCGTTGATCACCGCCAGCAGCAGGAAGAACAGGCCCCAGTTGCGGGTGATCTTCAGCCAGCCCTGATGGTCCAGAAGGAAGGCCCAGCCGACCAGCGGCTTGAGCAGCGGCCGCCCCAGGGCCAGCCCGCCCAGCAGGATGACGCCGAACAGCGTGTTGACCACGGTCGGCTTGATCTTGATGAACAGCTCGTCGTCGAAGATCAGCGCCAGCCCACCGAAGCCCAGCACGAACACGCCCGAGACCAGCGGCAGGATCGGCACCCGACGCTCGCGCACCCACGAGATGCTGAGTGCGATGGCGGTGGCGGCCATCCAGCCGGCGGTGCCTGTCATCAGGCCGAACTTCGCGTTCAGCACGAAGAACACCACCAGCGGCCCGGCCTCAAGCGCCAGACGCATCAAGCCGGTGCCGGCATCGGCCGGGCGTTGCTCCGTGGGACGGGCTTCGACACCGTCGTTCGGCTTGTCGGTCATCGGATCAGCTCTCCAGCCCGACCAGGGCGCGGGCGAAGGCTCGGGCCTCGAAGGGCTTCAGGTCGTCGATGCCTTCGCCGACGCCCACCGCATGGACCGGCAGGCCGAAGCGGTCGGCCAGCGCCACCAGCACGCCCCCCTTGGCGGTTCCGTCCAGCTTGGTCAGCACCAGGCCGGTCAGGGGCACCATCGACTTGAAGGTTTCCACCTGATTGATCGCGTTCTGGCCGGTGGTCGCATCCAGCGCCAGCACGATCTCGTGCGGTGCCTCGGGGTCGACCTTGCCGATCACGCGGACGATCTTCTGCAGCTCGGCCATCAGCCCGGCCTTGTTGTGCAGCCGGCCGGCGGTGTCGATGAACACCAGATCCATGCCGTCGCGGCGGCCGCGCTCCACCGCGTCGAAGGCGAGGCCCGCCGCATCTGCACCGGTTTCGCGCTTCAGCACCGGCACGCCGGCGCGCTGACCCCAGACTTCCAGCTGTTCCACGGCAGCCGCACGGAAGGTGTCGCCGGCGGCAAGCAGCACCCTGCGGCGCTGGGCAACGGCGGCGGATGAGAGCTTGCCGAGCGTGGTGGTCTTGCCCGTGCCGTTGACACCCACCATGACCACGACCCGCGGGCCGGAGCCGGCCGGGGCGAAGTTCAGCGGCTGCGCCACCGGCTCCAGGATCTTGGCGATCTCATCCGCCAGCAGAGCCTTGATCTCGTCCAGCCCCAGATCCTGGCCATAGCGGCCCTTGGCGAGGCCGGCGGTGACCTTCGCCGCCGTCGCCGGGCCCAGATCGGCCTGGATCAGCAGCTCTTCCAGCTCTTCCAGCGTCTCGGCGTCGAGCTTGCGCTTGGTGAAGATGCCGACCAGACCGTCGCCGATGCGGCTGCTGGTCTTTTTCAGCCCGGCCCGAAGACGGGACAGCCAGCCGCCTTTGCTCGTCTGCTCCTCGCTCAAGCGGTCGCCCTCCCTGCGGCGTCGAAATGGGTGTGGTCATGGGGGCGGCTGTGCTCGGCCGCATGATGCGGCAGGATCACGCCCGCCAGGGTTTCGTCGTCGGCTGCTGTGATCCGGGCGGTCACGATCCCGCCGACCAGCGCCGGATCGACCGGTGTCGCCAGACGCACGAGGGCGAAACCTTCGCTGCGGCCGGTATCCGCGGTCTCGAGCAGGACCGGCAGCTCGGTGCCGATCTGGGTCTTGAGCCAGCCGCGAAGCCCGGCCGCGCCGGCCTCGCGCAGGGCCCGTGCCCGTTCGCGCCGCACGGCCACCGGCACCTGGGGCATGCGCGCGGCCGGGGTGCCGGTGCGGGCGGAATAGGGGAAGACGTGCAGATGCACCAGCCCCATCTCCTCCACCAGCTTCAGGCTGTTGGCGAACATCTCGTCGGTTTCGGTCGGGAAGCCGGCGATCAGGTCGGCGCCGAAGACGACATCGGGCCGGATGCGCCGCACGGCCTCGGCGAAGGCGATCGCCTGGGCCCGATTGTGCCGGCGCTTCATCCGCTTCAGCACCATGTCGTCGCCGGCCTGGAGCGAGAGATGCAGATGTGGCATCAGCCGTGGCTCTTCCGCCAGCGCCTGCATCAGATCGGGGTCGATCTCGGCCGAATCGATCGAGGACAGCCGGAGCCGGGGCAGATCGGGCACCAGCTTCAGCACCCGGCGCACCAGATTGCCCAGGCTTGGGCGGCCGGGCAGATCGGCGCCGTAAGAGGTGATGTCCACCCCGGTCAGGACGACCTCGGCATAGCCGCGGGCCGCCAGTTCGCGCACCTGGGCCACCACCTCGCCCAGGGGCACCGAGCGGCTGTTGCCGCGGCCATAGGGGATGATGCAGAAGGTGCAGCGGTGGTCGCAGCCGTTCTGGACCTGCACGAAGGCCCGGGCACGGCCGTCCAGCCCCTCGACCAGATGGCCGGCGGTTTCGCGCACCGCCATGATGTCGTCGACGAAGATCCGGGCGGGTTCGGTCGCGCCCACGAAATCCGGACCCGCCGCCGCCGGAGCTGACGGGGCGAGGCGATTGGGCGTCGTGGCGAGGGCGGCGGCGAAGCGGTCGGCCTTCAGCTTGTCCTCGTTGCCGAGGACGGCGTCGACTTCCGGCATATCCGCCCAGGCTTCGGGCCGGATCTGGGCCGCGCAGCCGGTGACGACGATGCGGGCCTCGGGATCCTCGCGACGGGCCCGGCGGATCGCCTGGCGGGCCTGACGCTCCGCCTCTGCCGTGACCGCGCAGGTGTTGAACACGATCGTCCGCCCGTCCGACGCCCCGTCACGGGCATGGCCGCGCATCACCTCGCTCTCATAGGCATTGAGGCGACAGCCGAAGGTGATGATCCGCAGGGGATCGTCAGTCTGGTCGGACATGAGGGCGGAAAACCGGATGAGGAAGCGAAGGTCAGGCGAGCAGGGACGGGTGGAGCGTCCCCTCGAAACTGGTCGCGACCGGGCCCGACATCAAGACGCGATCGTCTTCGGTCCAGGTGATGACCAGCGGGCCGCCGTCGAGCAAGATCTCGACCGTACGGCCCGTGAGGCCGCGGCGGATGGCCGCAACGGCCGTGGCGCAGGCGCCGGTGCCGCAGGCGGCGGTGATGCCGGCACCGCGTTCCCAGACCCGCATGCGCAGCCTGTCGGGGCCCAGAAGATGGGCGACTTCGACATTGGTGCGCTCAGGGAAGGCGGGGTGACGCTCGATCATCGGGCCCCAGCGGGTGAGATCGATCGCCTCGGCATTGTCGACGAAGAAGACCGCATGCGGGTTGCCGACATTGACCGCCACCGGCAGCTTCAGCGGCCCGACTTCCACAGCCTCCACAGCCAGCGTGTCGGCGGGGGCAGCCAGCGGAATCTGTCGCCAGTCGAGCCGGGCGGGGCCCATGTCGACGGTGACCGTGCCGGCTTCGTGCTGCTCTGCATCGCGGCTTGCCCGGAGCAGGCCCGAGATCGTGGCGATGGTCGCGCGGCCGAGCCCGCTTTCGTCCATCAGCAGGGCGCCGACACAGCGGGTGGCGTTGCCGCAGGCACCGACCTCGCCACCATCGGCATTGTGGATGCGCATCACCGCATCGGCACCGCCGGCGGCGATCGGGTCGTCATCGGTCGGATCGATCAGAATGAACTGGTCACAGCCGACGCCGTGCCGCCGGTCCGAGATCCGGCGGATGGTTGCGTCGTCGAGGACGAGGCCCCGGGCCGGGCCGCTCCGTCGGTCGATGACGACGAAGTCGTTGCCGAGCCCGTGCATCTTGAGGAACGGGATCCTGATCATAGCTCCGATCTTATAGGCTTCGGCCCGGCCGCCGTCCAATCAATTCGCGGCCGTCAGGGCAGGGTTGCAGACGGCGATCATGCCGGAATTTCAGTCTGTTGACCGGTCGAAGGCATGGCTGCCGGCGGTGCCTGCACCGGCAGAAAGCAGGTGATCCGCGCGCCGCCGCCAGGGGCATCGTCGATCCGGATCCGGCCACCATGCAGTTCGATCAGGCTGCGGGCAAGCGGCAGGCCGAGGCCCACCCCGGCCTTGCGTTCGCCGCGGCGCCGGCGCCAGAAGCGCTCGAAGACCTGTTCGCGCTCGTCCTCGGGGATGCCGGGGCCCTGGTCCGAGATGGTGATCGCCACCACAGACGGAAGACCTGCTGCCGGATCTGCGGGCCGGGCCTCGGCTGCCATGAGGACGCGGGTGTCGACAGGGGTGAAGCGCAGCGCATTGCCGAGCAGGTTGTAGAGGGCCTGACGCAGGCGCAGGCCGTCGGCATCGATCGTGCCGCATTCGGGCGGACAGTCCAGATCGATCGACACCGAGGCGGCCTTGGCGCGCTGGCGGGCGAGATCCGCCACCGACCGCAAAAGCTGGCAGACATCCACCGGACGACGGTTGAGGGTGACGTCACCCGCATCGATGGAGGCAAGGTCGATCATGTCGTTGATCAGCACCAGCAGATGTTCCGAGGCATGCACGATATCTTCGGCATAGCCGCGCTGGCGCAGGTTCAGCGGCCCGGCCATTTCGCTGGCCAGAAGCTGGGCGAAGCCGATCACCGAATTCAGCGGGGTGCGCAACTCGTAGGAGACATGGGCCACGAATTCAGATTTGAGGCGATCGGCTTCGGCAAGGGCCGCGGCCTTGTCACGCAGGGCACGTTCCACCCGGATGGTATCGGTGACATCGGCGAGCGACACCAGGGCGGCGCCGTCCGGAAGCGGGGTGGCGGCGATGGAGAAGAAGCGGTCGCCGGCGAGTTCAAGCGTCATCTCGCCCCGGCGGCGTTCGACCAGGGCCTCGTCCACCACCTGCCGGACCAGCTCCAGATCGTCGGCGCGGGTGGCGAGTGGTCGGGCGGCATCCAGCAGCTGGCCGAGCGGTGTTTCGATCGAGACCTGATCGGGCCGGGCCTCCAGCAATCGGGCGAAGGTCTGGTTGGCGAGGCCGAGCCGGCCATCGGAGCGGAACACCGCCAGTCCCTCGGCCAGGGCATCGATGGTCGCGCGCTGCACGGCGATCAGGGTGTTGTAGGACCGCTCCAGCGCCAGCCGGTCGCTGACATCCTCGTAGATGTGGACCAGCCCGCCCTGGCGGTGGGGGGCGATGATGACGTGGAGCGTGCGGCCGTCGGGCAGATGGACCAGTTCCTCCATCGGCGCGAACAGACTGGTATAGAGCGCCAGCCGGTCGCGCTTCCAGGCCGGGAAGTTCACCACCTCGGGCAGGCGCCGGCTTTCGCGCAGGCGTTCAAGCAGCTCGCCTTCCCGCGGGCGCTGGTCCAGAAAGGCGGCATCCAGATGCCACAGCCGGGCGAAGGCCCCGTTCCAGAAGGTCAGGCGCATATCGGCGCCGAAGACCGCAATGCCGCTGGTGACGCTTTCGAAGGCTTCGATATAGCCGGCTTCCACCCGCTCCATCGCCGCTTCCGCTTCGGCGAGCGCCGTGGCGTCGAGAGCGAGACCCACGGCAGGTCGGTCGGTTCCGGGCGGAATCTCCAGGATCTCGTATACCCGGCGTACGCCGTCGGTCACCACGGCGCGGCGTTCGCGCATCGGCAGGCCGCGATCGCGGGCGGTGCGGGCAAGAGCCCGGGCCTGGGCGATCAGGGCGCGGTTGGCGAATTCCGGCCGTTCATGCCCGTCATCGCCCAGCTGAAAAGCATCGAAGGCGGCGTTGTGGCCATCGATCGCGCCGCTGATGTCGCGCCACCAGACCGGCAAAGGCAGGGCATCGAGCAGGGCCGTAGCGGCATCCGCCCGGGCCGAGGCGGTCTCGGCGGCGACGGCAGCCGCTTCATGGGCGCGGCGTTCGGCCGCGAGTTCACGCTCGGCCGATTGCAGGCGATCGGCAACGGCACGCCCACGCGCACGCAGCCTGACTGCGTACACGGCAAGGCCCGCCGAAAGGGCCGTCATGACTGCGGCGACGACGATCGGATCCATGGCCCGAGTTTAGCAGTCATGGCCGGGGCCGCAATCACGACACCACACGGATCGTGCCATTGGCCCTGAACGCGACGCCGCCGCCGGGCGGACCCGGCGGCGGCGCAACGATGGTGCGATCCCAAGAGGCGGGCGTCGCTCAGTAGCGGTAGTATTCCGGCTTGAACGGGCCTTCCGCCGGCACGCCGATATACTGCGCCTGCTTGTCGCTGAGCCTGGTCAGCTTCACGCCCAGCTTGTCGAGATGCAGCGCCGCCACCTTCTCGTCCAGATGCTTGGGCAGGGTGTAGACCTTGCGCTCATAGGCCTGGGCGTTGTTCCAGAGCTCGATCTGCGCCAGGACCTGGTTGGTGAACGACGCGCTCATCACGAAGCTCGGATGGCCCGTGGCGCAGCCCAGGTTCACCAGACGGCCCTTGGCGAGCAGGATCAGGCGCTTGCCGCCGGGCAGCGTGATCTCGTCGACCTGCGGCTTGATCTCGTTCCACTCGTAATTGTGCAGGGCCGAGACCTGAATCTCGCTGTCGAAGTGGCCGATATTGCAGACGATCGCCCGGTCCTTCATCTCACGCATATGGTCGAGCGTGATGATGTCGACATTGCCGGTGGCGGTGACGAAGATGTCGCCCTGCGGCGCCGCCTCGTCCATGGTCGTGACCTGATAGCCGTCCATGGCGGCCTGCAGGGCGCAGATCGGGTCGATCTCGGTGACCAGCACCCGGGCGCCCTGGCCGCGCAGCGCCTCGGCCGAGCCCTTGCCGACATCGCCATAGCCCGCAACCACGGCCACCTTGCCGGCCAGCATCACGTCGGTCGCGCGCTTGATGCCGTCGATCAGGCTTTCGCGGCAGCCATAGAGGTTGTCGAACTTCGACTTGGTGACGCTGTCGTTCACATTGATCGCCGGGCAGGCCAGCTTGCCGGTCTTGGCCATCTCGTAGAGGCGCAGCACGCCGGTCGTGGTCTCTTCCGAGATGCCGCGGACCTCGTTCATCAGCTCCGGATACTTCTGGTGCATGATGAGGGTCAGGTCGCCGCCATCGTCCAGGATCATGTTCGGGGTCCAGCCATCGGGCCCCTTGATGGTCTGCTCGACGCACCACTCGTATTCCTCTTCGGTCTCACCCTTCCAGGCGAAGACCGGGATGCCGGCGGCGGCGATGCCGGCTGCTGCCTGATCCTGGGTCGAGAAGATGTTGCACGACGACCAGCGGACCTCGGCGCCCAGCGCGGTCAGGGTCTCGATCAGCACGGCGGTCTGAATGGTCATGTGCAGGCAGCCGGCGATCCGCGCACCCGCCAGCGGCTTCGACGCGCCATATTCATCGCGCAGCGCCATCAGCCCCGGCATTTCGGTCTCGGCCAGCGAGATCTCCTTGCGGCCCCACTCGGCGAGGGCGATGTCCTTGACCTTGTAGTCCGTGAACGTGGTCATCGAGGGCGCTCCTGATGGGCATAGCGGCTTTGCCGGGAAACCGGCAGACGTCTCTCCCACTGGTTATAGCCCTGGCCGGCCTGATCGGGCAAGGGAATATAAAGCTATCTTTATATGGTAATATGCCGCCGCATGCGGGCCGGGCCATGAAAAAACCCGCCGGAACGGCGGGTCGGCAGGGCCGGATGCGCGGAAGACCGCCTATTCATCCTCGTCGAAGCGGTTGCCGATCAGCGTGACCAGGGCATCCATGGCCTGTGGGGCGTCCGCACCGGCGGCTTCGATATCGATGGTGCAGCCCGGGCTTGCAGCCAGCATCATCAGCCCCATGATCGACCGGCCCGACACGGTCTGGCCGCAGCGGGTGACCTCGATTTCAGCCGAGAAACTGTCGGCCGTCTTGACGAATTTCGCAGCCGCGCGTGCGTGCAGGCCGCGGCGGTTGATGATCTCGACGGTGCGCTTCAGGCGATCGCCCGAGGGGGCGGCGGACTGGCTCATCGGGCGGGGGCTCCCTCGGGTCAGCGGCCGTCGCCGGCGAGCAGGGTGCTCGCGACGTTGATGTATTTGCGCCCGGCGTCCTGGGCGCTGGCCACGGCCTTGGCGAGCGGCTCGGTCTCGCGCACGCTGGCGAGCTTGATCAGCATCGGCAGGTTCACGCCGGCGATCACCTCGACATGGGCCCGATCCAGGATCGAGATCGCGAGATTGGACGGGGTGCCACCGAACATGTCGGTCAGGACGATCACACCATCGCCGCCGTCGACGGCGGCCACCGCGTCGATGATGTCCTGGCGGCGCTTTTCCATGTCGTCGTCGGGGCCGATGCAGATCGCCTTCATGGCCTTCTGAGGGCCGACGACATGTTCGGTTGCTGCCACGAATTCGTCGGCGAGCCGGCCGTGCGTCACCAGTACCAGACCGATCATCGGTTCCGTCGTCACCTTGTTGTGGAGGCACCGGCACCGCCCGCCATCGTGGCCGCGCGCCGGGGCCCCTCAGTTCAGGGGCAGCCACCTGCCGGCGAAGGCGCGCAATGCCGCCTCAGACCGGTTTCGCAGCCGGGGATCCCGTTCGCGCCAGATCCGCGTCGGGCATGTCGCGATGGCGTACTGTAACCCGCCACCCGTCCTGCCTCAATTCCTCTGCGAGACGTTCGGTGACGAAGACCGAGCGGTGTTTGCCGCCGGTGCAGCCCACCGCCACCGTCAGATAGGATTTGCCCTCGCGGGCATAGGCCGGCAGCAGCAGGCGGATGAGGTCCAGCATCCGGTCGAAGAAGGGGGCGAACAGCGGATCGGCCGCGACATGGGCGCCCACCGACGGATCCAGACCGGTAAGCGGCCGGAGCAGCGGATCGTAATGCGGATTGGCCAGGAAGCGCACGTCGAAGACCAGATCGGCATCGCGCGGCAGGCCGTTGCGGAAACCGAAGGAGGTGACCGAGAGCTGCAGCCCCGGAGAGCCGCCGAAGGCGAACAGCTCCGACGCCTTGCGCCTGAGGTCGGTCAGACTGAACTCGCTGGTGTCGAGCACCACATCGGCGCGGTCGCGCAAGGGGGCGATCAGCGCCCGCTCGTCGCGGATGCCGTCTTCGACCGGGCGATCGGTTGCACTGGCGAGCGGATGCCGGCGCCTGGTCTCGGTGTAACGGCGGTAGAGCACCTCGTCGTCGCAGTCCAGAAAGACGACCGTGGCGGCAAGCCCGGGCAGGGCGGCGACCTGGCTCAGCGCCTGATCGACCGCGGCGGCATCGAAACCGCGGGTGCGCACGTCCACGCCGACCGCCAGCGCCTCGCCCGGCGCCATGGCTTCGACCGCAGGTGCCATCAGCCGGACGGGCATGTTGTCGATCGTCTCGTAGCCCAGATCCTCCAGCGCCTTCAGCAGCGAGGTCCGGCCGGCGCCGGACAGGCCGGTGATCACCAGCAGGCGGGCGGGGCCGTTCGCATCGGGTCGGGCTGCAGCGGGCCGGGCGATCGGGGTCATGTATGCCTCTGAAGCGGATCGAGCACGGCAGCCAGGGCTGCGCGCAACTTGGCCGGTGCCGAGGCCTCCACCGCCACCAGGTCGATCACCGGAACGGCGGCGCCGGCAAGCATGACGGCATCGGGCATGGGCAGGCGCTCAATCCTGTGCCCCGGCGGATGGAGCCGGACCGCCAGACGCACCGGGACGGGCGCCGACATCTCGCTGCGCAGGATGCCGACCCCGCGTACCTCGATCAAGCCGCAAAGCGCCGCGGGGGCAGAGGCGACAGGCCATGGTGCATCCGGCGTTCCTGCTGCCTGCAGCACCACGCGGTCGTCGGCGACCAGCCGGGCGCCGGCATCGATCAGCCGCAGGGCCAGATCGGATTTGCCCACGCCGCTCGGCCCGGTCAGCAGAACGCCGGCCGGGCCGATGCAGATGCAGGTGGCGTGAATGGTCTGCGGGTCCGTCGCCATGGCAAGGCTGCGCCCCTCGGTCCGGTCGCGCGCGCGGCCCGTGTTCAGGCGGCCTTGCTCGATGCGTCGTCGGTGAGCAGTGCGTAGAGCGCTTCGGCCGTGTCGGAGCCGCGAAGCTTGTCGCAGACCCGTTCATCCCGCAGCAGCCGCGACACCCGCGCCAGTGCCTTCAGATGGTCCGCCCCGGCCGATTCCGGAGCCAGCAGCAGGAAGATCAGATCGACCGGCTGGTCGTCCACGGCGTCGAAATCGATCGGGCGCTCCAGCCGGGCGAACAGGCCCTGGACCCGGTCCAACCCGCCCAGCCGGCCATGGGGAATGGCGACGCCGTTACCGACGCCGGTCGTCCCCAGGCGCTCGCGCTCGAGCAGCGTCTCGAAGATGGTGCGTTCGTCGATGCCTGTCAGATCGGCCGCCCGTTGCGACAGATCCTGAAGAACCTGCTTCTTGCTGCTGGACTTCAGGGATGCAAAGACCCCCTCCGGACGCAGCAGATCCGCGATCTCCATGACGATCGAAACCTCTTGTGGGAAAGCCGGGGCGCCCGTGCGGCCCCGGCTTACACGTCGGATGGCCCCTCCGGGACCGGGAGCGGCGATCCGGTGGCCGTCGGGGCCGGATGCCGCGACCGGCCCGGTACCGACGTTCCGGCGTCTCCGCCGTTCGACGTCGACCCTCAGGCCGGCTGGCGCGGATCGACCCAGCCGATATTCCCGTCCTCGCGACGGTAGACCAGATTGAGCCCGCCATGTGCCTTGTTGCGGAACAGCAGCGCGGCCTGATCCGCCAGGTCCATGCGCATCACCGCCTCTCCCACGGTCAGGGACAGGATGGCGGTGTCGGTTTCCGCAATCACCACCGGGTGGCCGTCGGCCACGTCCTCACGCTCGACCGTCTCGTCCTCCTCGGCGGCGAGAACGTAGGCGCGGGCCGGGATGGATGCAAATGAATTCTGTGCAGCATCGGCCCGCGCGTCAGTGCGGTGATGATCCCGCAGGCGCCGCTTGTAGCGCCGAAGCTGCTTTTCTGCACGGGAGAGTGCCTGATCGAAGGCGACGTAGATCTCGTCGGAGGCGCCGCTGGCCTTCATCATGACGCCGCGGCGGGCGTGGACCGAAATATCGCAGCGGAACAGATGAGCATCCCGGCCGAAGGCGACATGGGCGTCGATGGCATCGTCGAAATACTTGCTGACGCCGCGGTCCAGTTCCTCGGAGACGTGGTCGCGCAGGGCGTCGCCGACGTCGATCTGCTTGCCCGTAACGGTAAGCTGCATGTTCCCTCGCCTGTCGCTTGTCCGCATCCGGCGTCTGCGCCGGTGCGGGGCGCGACAGAGTGCCGCGCGCCCCGCACCGGCGCATTGCCGGGGGCGGATCGTTGACGGGGCCGTCGGGCCGGCCGGCCTCCCTTCCGGCAGGTCCGCAGTGGGGGCCGATCCCTGGTGTCAGCGCCTGGCCATCTTGGCCCGGCGGCGCTGGACCGAGGATCCGATCCCCATCCCCTCCCGATACTTTGCGACAGTTCGGCGCGCGATGTCGATGCCATCCGCAGCCAGCAGCTCGACCAGCTTGTCGTCGGACAGAATCGCATCGGCGCTCTCGCCGTCGATCAGTTCCTTGATCCGGTGCCTCACCGCCTCGGCCGAGACCGATCCGGAGCCGTCGGCGGTGGCGATCGCGGCGGTGAAGAAGAACTTGAGTTCGAACAGGCCGCGGGGCGTGGCCATGTACTTGTTGGCGGTGACCCGGCTGACGGTGCTTTCATGCATGCCGATCGCATCGGCGATGTCGCGCAGGGTCAGCGGCCGCAGATGGCGGATGCCATGGGCGAAGAAGCCGTCCTGCTGACGGACCAGTTCGCTGCCCACCTTCAGGATCGTGCGGGCGCGCTGGTCCAGCGCCTTCACCAGCCAGCTTGCGGTCTGCATCCGCTCGGAAATGTATTCGCGCTCCGCCTTGGACTTCGCCTGGGCCGTGATGGTGGTTGCATAGGCATGATCCACCAGAACCCGGGGCAGGGTCTCGGGGTTGAGCTCGATCTGCCAGCCACCATCGGGGCGGGGGCGGAGCAGGATGTCGGGCACCACGGTCTGCAGCGGGTCCGCGCTGTAGCGCAGGCCCGGGCGCGGGTCCAGGGCGCGCAACTCGCGGATCATGTCGTCGAGGTCTTCATCGTCGACCCCGGTCACCCGCTTCAGCCGCGTCCGGTCGCCCTGGGCCAGCAGGTCGAGATTGGCGAGCAAGGCCTGCATGGCCGGATCCAGGCGATCACGCTCAGCCAGCTGCAGGCCAAGACATTCGGCCAGATCCCGGGCGAAGACGCCGGTCGGGTCCAGCCCCTTCAGCCTGGTGAGCACCGCCTCCACACGCGTGGTGTCGATCCCGATCAGCTGGGCCGCCTCGGCCGGGGTCATGGTCAGATAGCCGTTTTCGTCCAGCAGGCCGGCGAGCACGGTCGCGGTCGCCCGTTCGATCCCTTCCGGGATCTCGACCGCGATCTGTTCCTCGAGATGGCGGGCAAGGGTGGTGGCCTCGCTGGTGCGGGCCTCGAAGCCCTCGTCGTCGCCATCGAAATTCATGTCGCCGCCGCGGCCGACCGGCCCGCCGGCATCGAAGCCGAGTCCCGGATCCAGGTCCATCTCGCGCTGGGCCGGGGTTTCCTGGGACGGCGCCGGGCCGTCGCTCTCGAACATGCCGGCGATATCGGCGTCGAGAGGGGCGTGTTCGGAATCCGGCATGACGCCGCTGCCGACCAGTTCGGTCAACTCGGTGCGGGCTCCCGGCTCGAAAGCGGGGTCCTGGCCCCGCGGATCGTCGCCGGCATCACCGGTCGCAAGCGCCGTCAACGGTTCGTCCCGCTCTTCGGCGCGGACCAGCAGCGGGTTCTGCAGCAGCTCTTCGTCCACGAAGGCGCCGAGTTCGATATTGTTCAGCTGCAGCAGCTTGATGGCCTGCTGCAGCTGGGGCGTCATGACCAGCGCCTGGGAGAGCTTGATGTCCAGTCTCTGGCTGAGCGCCATCCGCGGGCTCCTAGAGGCTGAACCGGTCGCCGAGATAGACGCGGCGCACGTCGTCGTTGGCGACGATGTCTTCGGGGGCGCCCTCCATCAGCACGGTGCCGTCGTGCAGGATGTAGGCGCGATCGATGATGTCGAGCGTTTCGCGGACATTGTGGTCGGTGATCAGCACGCCGATGCCGCGATGCTTCAGATGCGAGACCAGATCGCGGATATCGGCCACCGCGATCGGATCGATGCCCGCCAGCGGCTCGTCGAGCAGCACGAAAGCCGGGCTGGTCGCCAGCGCACGCGCAATCTCCACCCGCCGCCGCTCACCGCCCGAGAGTGCAATGGCGGGCGTCCGGCGCAGATGGCTGATCGAGAATTCGGCCAGCAGTTCGTCCAGCATGGTTTCGCGCTTGTCGCGTACCGGCTCGGCCACTTCCAGGGTCGCGCGGATGTTGTCTTCCACCGTCAGCCCCCGGAAAATCGAGGCTTCTTGCGGCAGATAGCCGATGCCCAGGCGGGCACGCCGGTACATCGGCAGGGTGGTCACGTCGTCGCCGTCGAGCAGGATCCGGCCGTAATCGGCCGAGATGAGCCCGGTGATGATGTAGAAGCAGGTGGTCTTGCCGGCACCGTTGGGGCCAAGCAGCCCCACCGCTTCCCCGCGGGCGACGTTGAGCGACACGTCGCGCAGCACGGGGCGCTTGCGGTAGTGCTTGCCCAGCGACTGGGCGACCAGCCCCGCCGGCACATCGCCGCCCGCATCCGCGCGCTCGGGCGCGTCGGCGGCAAGCCTGCCGGGTATGTCCTGATGGCCAGAGGTCAAGGGCTCGGTGTTCCTCGTCGATGATGCGGCCCTGTCGGCGGGCCGCCGCGTCACGTCTTGTCGGTCATCACTTCTTTTCAGGCACGAACAGGCCGCGCACCGGACCCTTGCGACCGCTTTCCAGCGTGCTGCGGCCCTTGTTCAGGTCGAGCACCAGCCGTTCGCCTTCAAGCTGGCTGCGGCCCTGGGTGAGCTTTACCGCGCCGGTCAGCGTGATCATGCCCTTGTTGACATCATAGACGCCGACATCGCCGCGGGCGCTCTCATTCGGGGTGATGATCTGCACATGGCCGTCGGCCTCGATCTTCGAGATCTCGCCGGCGGCATCGGCAAGACCGCCGCCCTGCTGCCCCTCACTCTGGCCCGCCTGCGGCGGGGCCTGCTTCGCCCCCTTCGCGCCGGGCTGGGCGACATGGACCTTCAGCGTGTCGGCATAAAGGGTCATGGTGCCCTGAACCGCCTTCACCTCGCCGCGAAACGTCGCCACCCGCTCGACATCCGCCCATTCGAGCGAGTCCTGGGCGGTGATTTCGATCGGCTGCGAGGTGTCGATGCTGGAGGTGCGGATGGCGCTCTGCGCCGCAGCCGGCACGGGGGCGAGCACCGGGATCACGGCGGCCGCCGATCCAAGGGCCGTCACCAGCAGGGCGAGGGCCGCACCGTGACGGCGGCCCGTGGAAAGGCTGAAGGGCATGCGCGCTCCTGACGTCATCTCTCAACACCCGGATAGCCCGTCACGCGGACAGGGCCATCGAAGGTGATGGTGTCATTTTCCCGCCGGGCGGTGAAGCCGGCGGCGTCGATGCTTCCCACCGGGCCATGCGCCACCACCGGGCTGTCGCTCCGGATGGTTCCGCTGCCCAGTTCGGCGTCCACCCGTTCGGTCGACATGGCGTAGCCTGTCTCGGCGATGACCTCGACATCGCCCTCGAGCTTCAGCCGTTCGGCGTCACGATCGAAGGCGCCCGTCTTGGCCCGGATGGCGAGCCAGGTTCCGTCCGAGGCGGTCATGTCGGCGCGGATGGTCTTGAGCGTGATCTGCGAACTGTCGACCGAGGGCTGGGTCGCCTCGTCGGCTTCCACCCGGAATGGCCGGCCGTCCGCATCCACACCCGTAAATCTGGGTTCCAGCATCCGGAGCGCATCCACATCGTCCCGGACGATCTCGGAATATCCTATACGGGCATCGCCGCCGATGCCCGACAATTGCGACCACACGAGCACCAGCACGATCAGCCCGGCGCCGACCGCGGGCAGCAGGATCCGCGCCAGCCGCACGAACCGGCTGTAGCGGCTGCGCCGGCGCGGGGCCCGGGGGCCCGTCGGCAAGGGGGGCATTCTGGGCGTCTCGGCCATGGTCGGCTCGTCTTGCTCCGGGCGGGACAGGCTGGGGAGAGGGGGGCGAGATAAGGGCTGGGCGCCGTTCAGTCCGTACAAGACCTTCAGGCCACACCGGCCCTCAGGCAGTCGTGGACGTGGAGGATACCCACGGGCCGGCCGTCGTCATCCACCGCAAACAGGGCGGTGATCTTGTAGGCATTCATGATCGCCAGCGCCTCGGCGGCCAGGGCGCGGGCGCGGATGGTCTTGGGCGCGGCCGTCATCACCTCCGACACCTTGCGGGCGGCGAGATCGGGGCCCATGTGCCGGCGCAGGTCGCCATCGGTCACGATGCCGGCAAGCCGGCCGGCATCGTCCGTCACGCCGACGCAGCCGAAGCTTCTGGCGCTGATTTCGATCAGCGCCTCGGCCATCGGGCGGTCCGGGGTGATCAGCGGCAGGTCCTGGGGGCCGTGCATGATGTCGGCCACCTTCACCAGTCGCGCACCCAGCTTGCCGCCCGGGTGAAAGACGCGGAAATCCTCGGCGGTGAAGCCGCGCCGGTCGAGCAGTGCCATCGCGATCGCATCCCCCAGCGCCAGCGTCATGGTGGTTGCCGTGGTGGGGGCAAGCTGCAGCGGGCAGGCCTCCGGTGCCGGCGGCAGGATCAGCGCCACATCGGCGGCCTCGGCCAGCGGGCTGGCGCTGCGGGCGGTGATGCCCACCAGCGGGATGCCGAAGCGCCGGCTGTGGGCCAGAATATCCGACAGCTCCGGCGTCGCCCCGGAATTGGACAGGGCCAGAATGGCATCCTGGCGGGTGATCATGCCGAGATCGCCATGGCTCGCCTCGGCCGGGTGCACGAACTGGGCGGGTGTGCCGGTGGAGGCGAGCGTGGCGGCGATTTTGGCGCCGACATGGCCGCTCTTGCCCATGCCGGTGACGATCACCCGGCCCTTCGTGGCGTAGAGCAGGTTCACCGCGCGCGCGAAATCGGGCCCCAGCCCGGCGCGCAGGGCTTCGAGCCCGGCGATCTCGAGCGCGAGCGCCTGTTCGGCCGCGGCAAGGGCGCGGCCGTCATCGGCGGCGGTGCGGGGGGCGGTCTCGGCGGTCATCGGCACGGTGTCCCGTGGTCGTGTGCGGGGGGCATGTGCGGCAGAGGGCGGCACATGCGGATCAATATGGTTGGCCCGCCTGCCGCGTGAAAGGGCAGTTGCGGCCGCATGTTCCGCCGGGCGGAATGGGCGGCGGGCCTGGCCGGTCAATGGGCGAAGATGTCGGGTTCTTCCCAGCCCAGCAGATCCAGCCTGGCGCGGGCCGGCAGGAAATCGAAGCAGGCGCGGGCCAGATCGGTGCGGCCCTCGCGCGCGAGCATTTCATCGAGCACGCGCTTCACCGCATGCAGATGCAGCACATCGCCGGCGGCATAGCTCTGCTGTTCGGGGGTCAGCTGATCCGCACCCCAGTCGGACGATTGCTGCTGCTTGGAGATCTCGACGCCGATCGTCTCGCGCAGCAGGTCGCGCAGGCCGTGCCGGTCGGTATAGGTCCGGATCAGCTTGGATGCGATCTTGGTGCAGTAGACCGGCCGGCAGTCGATGCCGAGCCGTTCATGCAGCACCGCCAGATCGAACCGGGCGAAGTGAAAGATCTTAAGGACGTCCGGATCTTCCAGCAGGGCGGCCAGCCGCGGCGCCGTGGTCTGGCCGCGGGCGATGCGCACCAGATGAGCGTCGCCGTCGCCGGCTGAAATCTGCACCAGGCACAGCCGGTCCCGATGCGGCTTCAACCCCATGGTTTCGGTGTCGATGGCGATCGATGCCGGCCGGCCGAAATCCTCGGGCAGGTCGCCTTCGTACAGGTGAATGGTCATCCGGCCGCGCCTCCGCTGTCGTCACGGCAGACCCACTGCCTGCCGAGGCAAGGTTTTAGCGCAAGCCGATCCCCCCCGCCAAGTGGGGATGGCCGCTGCCGGACGTCATCCGATCGTCATCAAGCCGCGGCCGGATCATGACTTTCCGTCGCATCGGGCGGCTCCGGCGTTGCGTCGCGGCACCCGCCGGATTATGTGTAGCCCCAGGTTTGCGCGACCGGCGGTGCCGGACCAGGAGAGGGAGACTTTGATCGCCATGAAGGATCGGCTCGTCACGGTATTCGGCGGCTCGGGCTTCCTCGGCCGCTATGTCGTCGCGCGGCTTGCCCGCACCGGCGTGCGGATCAGGGTGGCGGTGCGTGATGCGGACCGGGCCCTGTTCCTGAAGCCTGCGGGTGATGTCGGCCAGATCGCGATCATGTCGTGCGACGTGACCGACGCAGCCCAGGTGCGGGCGGCGCTCACCGACGCTTCGGCGGCGATCAATCTGACCGGGATCCTGGCCGAAGGCTGGGGCGCCACCTTCGACGGCGTCCATGTCCAGGGCGCCGGCAACATCGCGAAGGCTGCGGCTGACGCCGGACTTAGGGCCCTGGTCCATGTCTCGGCGATCGGCGCCGATCCGGAAAGCAGCTCGGCCTATGGGCGGACCAAGGCCGCCGGCGAGGCGGCGGTGCGCGAGGCCTTCCCGACGGCGGTGATCCTGCGTCCCAGTATCCTGTTCGGCCCCGAGGACGACTTCTTCAACCGTTTCGCTGGGATGACCCGCATCTCCCCGGCCCTGCCGCTGATCGGTGGCGGCCAGACCCGCTTCCAGCCCGTCTGGGTGGTGGATGTCGCCGAGGCCGTGGTGCGCTCGCTTGAAGAGCCGGAATTTGCCGGTCGGACCTTCGAACTGGGCGGCCCCAGGGTCTACAGCTTCGCCCAGATCCTGGAATACATCCTGACCACCGTGCGCAAGCATCGCGGTCTGGTGCCGATGCCCTGGGCGCTTGCCGGGGTGGTGGCCCGTTTCGGCGATCTGCTGCCCGGCGGCATGGCGCCGCTGACCACGGACCAGCTGCGGATGCTGAAGCGCGACAATGTCGTGGCCGAGGGCGCCGAAGGGTTTGCCGCCTTCGGCATCCGCCCGACCCCGGTCGAGGCGGTGGTGCCGGATTATCTGGCCCGCTATCGCGCCTGGATCCATCGGCCGCGCGACGGCCGCGCCGGGAACTGAGCTGCTTTTCAGCGCCGAGGCCTGATATGCGGCCGGCCCCGACGGGGCCGGCCGCATGCTTTTCCGGGGGATGGCATGGCCGCGCGGCGCCGGGCGGTCGATCTGCGCTTGGCTTACCATCAATTCTTCTGAAACAGAGGCTTGTGATGACATAGGTCAGGAAATGCGACCATTATCCCGACAAGCATTGCGGATCTACCTGCGAATCGCTCGCAACCCGGGGGCACCGGAAGAAAAGTAGTCCAGTTTCGGACCTTTCATCACGTTTTTACTCGCCAGGCGGTCTGGAAAGGCGTATATGACCTTCGAAGGCCTCCGTGCGCGCAAGGGGCGGGGTCCGGCCGTGTCGATCTGTCGGTGGAATGACCGGGATCGGGCGGGATGGATCCCTGACCAGCCTCCCCGGCGTTCGCGTCGTCTTCCGCCCGCCCGAGGCGGACCCTGACGCGACCGCAGACGACATGCCCGCAGCCAGGAACAGCCCCGGACCCGCCCGACCTGGCGGGTTGCCGATGCAGAACCCTGCCGGCACGGACGCCACCCTGACAAAGACGTTGCCCGCGACCCGTCTGTGGATCCCGGGCGGCACCGAACCGATCCGCGGCGCGGCCCCGGCCGAAGCGCGCGGACACCCAACCCCCTGCCGGGCAGGACATGCCCGGCCCACGGTCGAAGGACGAGGACCATGGCGCGCAAGCTGATGCAGTTCACCCGTATCGAGCAGAAGATGCCCGAGAAGCGAACCGCTCAAACCCGCGCCAAAGATTTCGGCGAGATCTATGCGGGGTTTGCGCCGGAACAGGCGGCCACCCAGGCCTCGCGCTGCTCCCAGTGCGGCATTCCGTTCTGCCAGGTGCATTGCCCGCTGCAGAACAACATCCCCGACTGGCTGAAGCTGACCGCCGAAGGCCGGCTGGAAGAGGCCTATACCATCTCGTCGGCGACCAACACCTTCCCCGAGATCTGCGGCCGCATCTGCCCGCAGGATCGTCTGTGCGAGGGCAACTGCGTCATCGAGAAGGGCTTCAACTCGGTGACCATCGGGTCGGTGGAGAAGTACATCACCGAGACCGCCTTCGAGAACGGCTGGGTCAAGGCGCCGAAGCCGGAGCGCGAGCTGGGCCTGTCGATCGGCATCGTGGGCGCCGGGCCGGCCGGCCTTGCGGCGGCCGAAATGCTGCGCCGCCGGGGCTATGAAATTCATGTCTATGATCGCTACGACCGCGTCGGCGGGCTGCTGATCTATGGCATCCCCAATTTCAAGCTCGACAAGCAGGTCGTGCTGCGCCGCTGGAGGCTGCTTGAAGAGGGTGGGATCAAGTTCCACCTTGGCGTCGATATCGGTCGCGACGTGACGATCGAGGAGCTGCGCCAGCGTCACGAGGCGGTGCTGATCGCGACCGGCGTTTATCAGTCGCGTGAGATCAAGGTGCCGGGCGTGGGGCTTCAGGGTGTCGAGAAGGCGCTCGACTTCCTGACCGCGTCGGACCGGCTCAATCTGGGCGATGCGCTGTCCGACGAGATGCAGGCGCGGTTCTCGGCCAAGGGCAAGAACGTGGTCGTGGTCGGCGGCGGCGACACCGCCATGGACTGCGTGCGCACCTCGATCCGTCAGGGCGCCCAGTCGGTGACCTGCCTCTATCGCCGCAACCGGCAGAACATGCCCGGCTCGCAGCGCGAGGTGGCGAATGCGACGGAAGAGGGCGTCACCTTCGAGTGGCTGTCCAATCCCGAAGCCTTCCTCGGCAACGAGAAGGTCGAGGCGGTGCGGGCCGTGCGCATGCGCCTGGGCGCACCCGATCCGTCGGGTCGTCAGTCGCCGGTGGTGGTCGAGGGCAGCCAGTTCACCCTGAAGGCCGACCTGGTGATCAAGGCGCTGGGCTTCGACCCCGAAGATCTGCCGGTGCTGTTCCAGTGCCCCGATCTGGTGACCACCCGCTGGGGCACGCTCAAGACCGATATCCGCACCTTCATGACCAGCGTCGACGGCGTTTTCGCCGCCGGTGACATCGTTCGCGGTGCCTCGCTGGTCGTCTGGGCGATCCGCGACGGCCGCGACGCCGCCGAGCAGATCGACCGCTATGTCCGCAATCGCATCACCGCTGCCGAGCAGTCGGCGGCTGCCAGCTGAACGCCTGGACGGGAGACAGAGCCATGTCCGAGATCATCCGCGAGACGGCCGAGACCTTCGTTGCCGCCTGGGCTGCCAACAAGGCCAAGCTGGAAGCCGCCCATGCCTATAACCCGGCCGACGAGCACGACGCCTGCGGCGTCGGCCTCGTCGCCTCGATCGACGGCACGCCCCAGCGGCGGGTCGTCGAGGCCGGCATCACCGCGCTTTCCAACCTGATGCACCGCGGTGCGGTCGACGCCGACGGCAAGACCGGCGACGGCGCCGGCATCCATCTGCAGATCCCCAAGGACTTCTTCCGCGAGCATATCGAGCGCACCGGCCACCGCATGGCCGAGGGCAGCGAGCTGGCCGTGGGGCAGGTCTTCCTGCCGCGCAACGATTTCGGCGCCCAGGAGCTGTGCCGCACGATCGTCGAGAGCGAGATCCTTGAACTCGGCTACACGATCTATGGCTGGCGCCAGGTGCCGGTGAACACCCGGGCGATCGGCGAGAAGGCCGCGGCGACGCGGCCCGAGATCGAGCAGATCATGATCGCCAACGACAAGGGCAACGGCACCGTCGCCTTCGAGCGCGATCTCTATCTCATCCGTCGCCGGATCGAGAAGAAGGTCCGCGAGGCGAGCGTCGCCGACTTCTACATGTGCTCGCTGTCCAGCCGCTCGATCATCTACAAGGGCATGTTCCTGGGCGAGCAGCTGACGGTGTTCTATCCCGACCTGCTCGACGAGCGGTTCGTGTCGAACTTCGTCGTCTACCATCAGCGCTATTCGACCAACACCTTCCCGACCTGGTCGCTGGCCCAGCCCTTCCGGATGCTCGCCCATAACGGTGAGATCAACACCGTGCGCGGCAACAGCAACTGGATGAAGAGCCACGAGACCCTGATGGTCTCGGAGGTCTTCGGGCCGGCGGGCGAGGACATCAAGCCGCTGATCCCGCAGGGCAGCTCCGACTCGGGCGCACTCGATGCGGTGTTTGAGGCGCTGTGCCATGCCGGCCGTTCGGCGCCGCTGGTGAAGCTGATGCTGGTGCCGCCGGCGTGGTCGAAGGTGCCGGACGTGCCGGAGGCGCACCGTTCGCTTTACGCCTATCTGAACACGGTCATGGAGCCCTGGGACGGCCCGGCGGCGCTGGCGGTCTATGACGGTCGCTGGATCGCGGCGGGCATGGACCGCAACGGTCTGCGCCCGATGCGCTATGCCATCACCGCCGACGGCCTGCTGGTCGTGGGGTCGGAAGCCGGTATGGTGCCGCTGACCGATCAGGACGTGATCGAGAAGGGGCGGGTCGGCCCGGGCGAGATCCTGGGTGTCGACCTCCAGGAGGGTAAGCTCTACCACGACCGCGCGCTCAAGGACCTGCTCGCGGCGGAGCATGACTATGCCTCCTGGGCGGGCAAGACCACCCGGCTCGGCGCGCTGATCGATCAGGTGCCCGCACCCCAGCCGCGCTTCAACGCCGACGAGCTTCGCCGGCGTCAGCTGGCCGTCGGCCTGACCATCGAGGACCTGGAGCTCATCCTTCATCCCATGGTGGAAGAGGGCAAGGAAGCCGTGGGCTCGATGGGCGACGACGCGCCGATCGCGGTGCTCTCCAGCCATTATCGCGGCCTGCACAACTTCTTCCGGCAGGAATTCAGCCAGGTGACCAACCCGCCGATCGACCCGCTCCGCGAGGAGATGGTCATGACGCTGGATACCCGCCTCGGCAACCTGGGCAACGTCTTCGCCCAGGACGAGAGCCAGATGAAGATCCTGCTGCTCGACAGCCCGGTCGTGACCAACCGCGCCTATGCCGCCATGCGCCGCTACATGAAGGATCGTGCGGTCGAGATCGACTGCACCATGCCGGCCGGTGCGGGCGAGGGCGTGCTGAAGAAGGCGCTGGAGCGGATCCGTCGCGAGGCGGAGGATGCCGTGCGCGGCGGTGCCGAGCACATCATCCTGACCGACGAGCGGCTGGACGAGACCAATGTCGCCGTGCCGATGATCCTGGCGGCGGGCGGTGTGCACACCCATCTGGTGAAGCAGAAGCTGCGCACCTTCTGCTCGGTCAACGTCCGCTCGGCCGAATGCCTCGATGTGCAGTACATGGCGGTGCTGGTCGGTGTCGGCGCCACCACGATCAACGCCTATCTGGCCGAGGAGACGATCTATGATCGTCATCGCCGCGGCCTGTTCGGCGATCTGACGGTCGACGAGGCGGTGTCGAACTTCAAGCACGCCGCCGATCTGGGCCTGCTCAAGGTGCTCTCGAAGATGGGCATCTCGGTGATCAGCAGCTATCGCGGCGCCTACAACTTCGAGGCGGTGGGCCTGTCGCGGTCGCTGGTGGCCGAGTTCTTCCCCGGCATGTCGTCGCGTGTCTCGGGCATCGGCCTCGCCGGTATCGAGCGCAAGACCATCCGCCAGCACGAGCGCGGCTTCCAGGGTGGCGCCTCGATCCTGCCGATCGGCGGCTTCTACCGCTACCGGGCGAAGGGTGAGGCGCATGGCCATGACGGCCGGCTGATCCACATGCTTCAGACGGCCGTCGCCAGCGACAGCTACACCCTCTACAAGAAGTATGCCGAGGGTGTGCGGGCGCTGCCGCCGATCCATCTGCGCGACCTGCTGGACTTCAAGACCAACCGCAAGCCGGTGCCGGTCGACGAGGTCGAGAGCATCACCTCGATCCGCAAGCGGTTCGAGACCCCGGCCATGTCGCTGGGCGCGCTGAGTGCGGAAGCGCACGAGACGCTGACCATCGCGATGAACCGGATCGGTGCGCATTCGAACTCGGGCGAGGGCGGCGAGAGCCGCGATCGCTTCCAGCCGCGTCCGAACGGGGACAACGCCAACTCCGGCACCAAGCAGGTCGCCTCGGGCCGCTTCGGCGTGACAACCGAGTACCTGAACAACTGCCGCGAGATCCAGATCAAGGTGGCGCAGGGTGCCAAGCCCGGTGAAGGCGGGCAGCTGCCCGGCTTCAAGGTGACGGTCGAGATCGCGAAGCTCCGGCATTCGACGCCGGGCGTGATGCTGATCTCGCCCCCGCCGCACCACGACATCTATTCGATCGAAGATCTGGCGCAGCTGATCTACGACCTGAAGCAGGTCAACCCCGATGCCGAGGTCTCGGTGAAGCTGGTCGCCCGCTCGGGCATCGGCACCATCGCGGCCGGCGTCGCCAAGGCCAATGCCGACGTGATCGTGATCTCGGGCCATAACGGCGGCACCGGCGCCAGCCCGCAGACCTCGATCAAATATGCCGGCGTGCCCTGGGAGATGGGCCTGTCCGAAGCCAACCAGGTGCTGACGCTCAACCGTCTGCGCCACCGGGTGCGGCTGCGTACCGACGGCGGCCTGAAGACCGGCCGCGACGTCGTCATCGCCGCCATGCTCGGTGCCGAGGAATTCGGCATCGGCACCACCTCGCTGGTGGCGATGGGCTGCATCATGGTCCGTCAGTGCCACAGCAACACCTGCCCGGTGGGCGTGTGCACCCAGGATCCGGCGCTGCGTGCCAAGTTCGACGGCACGCCCGAGAAGGTGGTGAACCTGTTCACCTTCATCTCGGAAGAGGTGCGCGAGATCCTGGCCCAGCTCGGTGCCCGGTCGCTGAACGAGATCATCGGCCGGTCGGACCTGCTGTCGCAGGTCAGCCGCGGCAGCGCGCATCTGGACGATCTGGACCTGAACCCGATCCTGGCCCAGGCCGATCCGGGCGATCTGCCCCGCTACTTCTCGCTGTCGGGCCGCAATCCGGTCCCCGACACCCTCGACGCGCAGATGATCGTTGACGCGGCGCCGGCCCTCAACGAGGGCGAGAAGATGCAGCTGACCTACAATGTGCGCAACACGCACCGGTCGGTGGGCACGCGTCTGTCGTCCAAGATCGTCCGCCGCTTCGGCATGGACGGGCTGCAGCCGGGGCACATCACCGTGCGTCTGCGCGGCTCGGCCGGCCAGTCGCTCGGCGCCTTCGCGGTGCAGGGCCTGAAGCTGGAGGTGATCGGCGACTCGAACGACTATGTCGGCAAGGGCCTGTCGGGCGGCAGCATCGTGGTGCGTCCGCCCTTCGTGACCACGCGCAAGAGCAACGAGAACGTCATCATCGGCAACACCGTGCTCTATGGTGCGACCTCGGGCGAGCTGTTCGCGGCCGGCCAGGCGGGTGAGCGCTTCTGCGTCCGCAACTCCGGCGCCCAGGCGGTGGTCGAAGGCTGCGGGGCCAATGGCTGCGAGTACATGACCGGCGGCACCGTCGTGATCCTGGGCAAGGTCGGCCACAACTTCGGTGCCGGCATGACCGGCGGTATGGCCTTCATCCTGGACAGCGACGGCTCGTTCGAGCGCCGCGTGAACCCGGAAACGCTGGTCTGGCAGCGCATCGCCACCCCGCATTGGGAAGCGGTGCTGCGCGGCCTGATCGAGCGCCACGTGGACGAGACCAAGTCCGCCTTCGCCCAGAACCTGCTCGACGATTGGGATCGCACGCTCGATCGCATCTGGCAGGTGGTGCCGAAGGAGATGGTCTCGCGCCTCGAACACCCCCTGAACCCGGAAGAGGTCGCGGCGGTCACCGCCTGAGGCGGACCTTCGCGGGGGCGGCCCCGGGGCCTTCGGCCCCGAACTGAGGACGGGCCGGACGACGAAGACGGGAAGCGGCGGGCATCCGAAAGGGTGCCCGCCGTTTTTGTTCAGGCCCAGGCCTCGTCGCTATCCGACCACGGAATTCCGGAACGACATTTCCTTTCAGTCCGATCGCGGGGCGGTTAAACCGCGCAAGGATCGGTCCTGCGACAGGCGGGGCCGGTTCTCTCTCGTAACCCCCCGCAAAAGACTGGTGACATGACATGTTGGATGATGAACGCGGTCCGCTGCTTCGGCAGGCCCTCTCTCGTCTCGACGCGGCGGCCGCGTATCTCGACCTCGATCCGGACGTGGCGGAGAAGCTGGGTGCCCCCCGCGAGACCCTGAAGGCACGGCTGCTGATCCGGATGGACGACGGCAGCCGGCGGGCCTTCACCGCCTGGCGCTGCCGCTATGACGACACCCGCGGCCCCACCAAGGGCGGCATCCGCTATCACCCCGCCTCGACCATGGACGAGGTGGAGGCGCTGGCCTTCTGGATGACCTTCAAATGCGCGGTGATGAACCTGCCCTATGGCGGCGGCAAGGGCGCAATCCGGGTGGATCCGCACGGCCTGTCGCGGGCGGAGCTGGAGCGGCTGTCGCGTGCCTATGTCCAGGCCTTTGCCGGCGTGATCGGGCCGGAGCGCGACATTCCGGCGCCCGATGTCTATACCGATGCCATGGTCATGGGCTGGATGGCCGATGAATACGGCTCGCTGACCGGTGCACCGGCGCCGGCGGTGGTCACCGGCAAGCCGGTGGCGCTGGGCGGATCGCTCGGCCGCGGTGACGCCACGGCCCGCGGCGGCTGGTATCTGCTGCGCCATCTGGCTGCCCGGCTGGGTGTCGAGGACCAGCCCGGCCGCGTCCGGCGGGCGATCGTTCAGGGCTATGGCAATGCCGGCCGGCATATGGCCCGACTGCTGGCCTCCGACGGCTGGGCGATCGTCGGCGTTTCCGACAGCCGGGGTGCTGTGGCGGCACCCGGTGGTATCGATCTCGACGCGCTGGATGCCGCCAAGGCCCGGGGCGGGGTCGGTCTTCTGGAGGGGCCGGGCGTGCGCCGGGTCGATCCGGACGAGATCCTGGCCCTGGATGCCGAGCTGCTGGTGCCGGCGGCCCTGGAAGAGATGATCCATGCCGGCAATGTCCATCTGATCACGGCACCGGTGGTGCTGGAGCTGGCCAACGGCCCGGTGACGCCCGAGGCCGACGAGGTGCTGGCCGCCCGCGGCATCACCGTGCTGCCCGACATCCTGGCCAATGCCGGCGGTGTCACGGTCTCGTATTTCGAATGGGTCCAGAACCGGCAGGGCTGGTACTGGGGCGAGGCCGAGGTGCATGAGCGGCTGAAAGCGGCGATGGAGCGGGAAGGCGACGCGATCGGCGATCGCGTTGCGGCTCTCGGCATCGACTGGCGGACCGCGGCCTATGTTCATGGTCTGGCGCGGCTGGCGGACGCCATCGCCGCCCACGGCACCCAGACCGACTTCCGCGGCTGACGGCCGGCCGACTTCCGGGGGCTGATGCCGGGCCGAGGCCGAGCCCCGCTCGTGCAGGGGGTGCAGAGCTTTCGGCCCGCGCCCCCTGGCGGGAAGACGGGCGGGGGGATAGGATCGCCCAGGCGTTCCCGTCTCCCCCGCTTCCGGATCCGCATCGCTGATGTCTTCCACCCCGCAGAGCCCCTCGCCGGCGCTGCCTGCCGGCGCGCCCCCGGGGCTTGGCCGGCCGGCCGCCGCGGCGTTCGGCGCCTATGTCATCTGGGGCCTGTTCCCACTCTATTTCTCGGCCCTGGCCGCGGTACCGTCGCTGGAGGTTCTGGCCGACCGGATCCTGGGCTCGCTGGTCGTGCTGATCTTCATTGCCGCGGGCCATCGTCACCGGGCCGAGATCCGCGCCGTGATCGCCCGGCCCCGGGTGCTGGGCCTGCTCTGCCTCAGCGCCGTCGCCATCGCGGCCAATTGGGGGGTCTATATCTACGCGGTCCAGACCGGCCGCGCGGTCGACGCCAGCCTCGGCTATTACGTCAATCCGCTGGTCTCGGTGGTGCTGGGCGTGGTGTTCCTGCGCGAACGGCCGCGGGCGATGCAGATCCTGGCCTTCTTCCTGGCGATCGGCGGGGTTGCCTGGATTGCGGGGGAAGGCGGCGGCCTGCCCTGGATCGCGATCGCGCTGGCCATGAGCTTCGGTACCTATGGTCTGTTGCGCAAGCTGGCGGCCGTCGGTGCCGTCGCAGGGCTTGCGATCGAAACCGCGGTGCTGGCGCCGGTGGCGCTCGGCTGGACGATCTTCGCGGCAGCCGGTGGTGCTCTGGCCATCCCCTCGGCAGGGCCGCTGCAGGTGCTGCTGCTGCTGGCCGCCGGGGCCGTGACGGTGGTGCCGCTGCTGATGTTCGGCTTTGCGGCGCCGCGCCTGCCCCTCGGCCTGCTGGGCTTTCTGCAATACGTCAATCCGACCTGTCAGCTCGCCGTGGCCGTGTTTCTGCTGGGCGAAACCGTCTCCGAGGCGCAGGGTGTGGCCTTCGTTCTCATCTGGATCGCGCTCGCGCTCTATACCGGTGATGCGGTAGTGGCCCGACGCCGTTCTCTGCGCTAAAGTCCTCGGCCATGCGCACGCTTTATCATCACTGGCTGAACCCTGGTTGCCGCGTGGTCCGACTGGCCCTCGGCGAGAAGCAGCTCGATCACGATCTGCAGCTCGAAAAGGCGTGGGAACGCCGCACCGAGTTCCTGAGGCTCAATCCGGCAGCCGTGCTTCCGGTTCTGGTTGAAGCCGACGACACCGTGGTCGCCGGCCATCGCACCGTGCTCGAATATCTGGAAGAGGCCTATCCGGAACATCCCCTGCTGCCGCGCCGGCCGGGCGACCGGGCCGAGGTGCGCCGGCTGATCGACTGGTTCGACCACAAATTCTCCGACGAGGTCACCCGCAATCTCGTGGGGGAGAAGGTCGACAAGCGCCTGGCAGGCTTGGGACAGCCGACTTCGGCCGCGATCCGCGCGGGCCTTGCCAATATCAACTATCACCTGGAATACGTGGCCTTCCTGACCGAGCGGCGCAAATGGCTGGCCGGCGATCAGCTCTCGCTGGCCGATCTGGCCGCTGCCGCCCATCTTTCGGCGATCGATTATCTGGGCGATGTGCCCTGGGTCCGCCATCCGGTCGCCAAGGAATGGTATGTCCGGATCAAGTCCCGGCCGAGCTTCCGGCCCATGCTCAAGGACCGGATCATCGGCATTGCGCCCGCGGCGCATTATGGCGACCTCGATTTCTGACCGGCGCCCGCCCGCGCCGCCACCGCCCAGGCGCAAGGGGCCGCCGCTCGACCTTGATCCCGCCGGCTGGACGGCGGCGATCCGCGCCAGGGCCAGGGAGATCGGCTTCGATGCCGTGGGCTTCGCCCCGGCCCGCCTTCCCCCTGCGACAGGCGAGGCGCTCGACCGGTTCGTCGAACTCGGCCGCCATGGCGACATGCGCTGGATCGAGGACCGGATCGACTGGCGCCGCAGCCCCGATGCGCTCTGGCCCGAGGCACGGAGCGCGATTGTCCTTGCCCAGAATTACGGACCGGCCACCGACCCTCTGGCCAATCTCTCCTGCCCTGAAACCGGCAGCCTGTCGGTCTATGCCCGGGGCGACGATTATCACGAGGTGATCAAGGCAAAGCTGCGCCGTCTGGCCCGCTGGCTGTGGGACGAAAGCGCGGTCGAGCTGAAATTCTTCGTCGATACCGCGCCGGTGATGGAAAAGCCGCTGGCGGCGCTGGCCGGGCTGGGCTGGCAGGGGCGGCACACCAATCTGGTTTCGCGTGATTTCGGATCCTGGACCTTCCTGGCGGTGATGCTGACCGGGCTGGATCTTGTCCATGACCGCCCCCATGGCGATCGCTGCGGCAGCTGCCATGCCTGTCTGGATGCCTGTCCGACCGATGCCTTCCCGGCGCCTTATGAACTGGATGCCCGGCGCTGCATTTCCTATCTCACCATCGAACTCGACGGGCCGGTGCCGGCGGAGCTCCGGGCCGCCATGGGTAATCGGATCTATGGCTGCGACGACTGTCTGGCGGTCTGCCCCTGGAACAAGTTCGCGAGAGGGGCCGCCGAGATGAAGCTGGCGGGCCGCGAGGCGCTGACGGCACCGGCGCTTGCCGATCTGGCCGGACTGGACGATGGCGCATTCCGCACCATGTTCGCCAAGACCGCCGTCAAGCGCATCGGCCGCGACCGCTTCGTCCGCAATGTCGCGATCGCGATCGGCAATTCGGGGCGGCCCGATCTGGTGCCGGCACTTCGGCCACTGCTGGCGGATGGGGCGGCGCAGGTGCGGGCGATGGCGGTCTGGGCGGCATCGCGGCTGATGTCGCCGGCTGAATTTGCAGGCGCGGCGGCCGGGCGGTTGCCGGGCGAAACCGATCCGGTGGTGCTGAGCGAATGGCGGGCTGCCGGTGTCCTGTCCGAGGAGGGGCCATGACCGACCACCCCGCCGATCACGAGGCGACTGATCCCGTGGCCCTGCTTCGCCCTGTGGCGGGCGATGGCGGCCTGCTGTTCTGCTTCGGCCTCGGCTTTTCCGCCCGGGCTTTGGCCCGGGCCTGGATTGCGGCGGGCGGCCGGGTGGCCGGCACCTGCCGGAGCGCCGGTAAGCGCGATCAGCTGGCGGCCGAGGGGATCACCGCGCATCTGTTCGACGGCAGCGAAGCGATGGACGCCGCAGGTCTCGCGGATCTGGGACGGGCCGTAGCGATCCTGTCTTCGGTCGGCCCCGACGCCGGGGGCGATGCGGTGATCCGGGTTCACGGCGCGGATATTGCCACCGTGGCGGCAGCCGGTGCGGCACGCGGTGCCGCGCCCTGGATCGGCTATCTGTCGACTACCGGGGTCTATGGCGATCATGGCGGCGGCTGGGGCGACGAGACCACGCCGACCATCGCCGCCGGCGGCCGGGGTGGCCGCCGGGTGGCGGCGGAACAGGCCTGGTCGGCGCTGGCGCCCGAGGCCCCGGCCCATCTCTTCCGGCTGGCCGGCATCTATGGCCCCGGCCGTTCGGCGCTCGATACGGTCCGCGCCGGGCGGGCGCATCGGGTGGTGAAGCCGGGCCAGGTCTTCTCGCGCATCCATGTCGACGACATCGCCGCCGTGCTGGCAGCCTCGATCGCCCGCCCGGCGCCGGGCCGTGCATACAATCTCTGCGACGACGAGGCAGCCCCGCCCCAGGACGTGATCCTGCATGCCTGCGCGTTGCTGGGGGTGACGCCGCCGCCGGAAGTGCCGTTCGAAGAGGCCGATCTCAGCCCGATGGCGCGCAGCTTCTATGCCGACAACAAGCGGGTGCGCAACAACCGGATCCGCGAGGAGCTGGGCGTGCGGCTGAAATACCGCACCTACCGGGACGGGCTGGCCGCCCAGCTTGCGGCGGAAGCGGCCAGCCTGTAGCCGCGGTCAGGCGGGAAGCCGCAGATGCCGCCCGATGCCCACCCGGGCGAGCAACTCGCGATCATGGCTGACCAGGACCAGGGCGCCATCCCAGGCGGCAAGTGCGGTCTCCACCGTCTCGGTCGCCTCCAGGTCCAGGTGATTGGTGGGCTCGTCGAGCAGCAGCAGCTCCGGCGGCTCCGCCTGGCCGAGCAGGCAGGCGAGAGCGACCCGCACCCGCTCACCGCCGCTCAGCATGGCCGTCTGCCGCAATGCGGCGTCACCGCGGAACAGGAAGCGTGCAAGGATTGCGCGCAGGGCTTCCTCTCCGGCATCGGGCGCATGGCGTCGCAGATTGTCGAGCAGGCTGAGCGCCGGATCGAGCAGATCCGCATGCTGGTCGAGCAGGGCGATCCGGCCGGGGCGTCGGACCGAACCGCTGCGGGGCCGGTCCAGCCCGGCGGCGATCCTGAGCAGCGACGTCTTGCCGGCGCCGTTCGGCCCCGTGATCGCGATCCGCTCCGGCCCCGTGACGCTGAGATCGGGCAGGGAGATGCCAGCGGCCGTCACGACATCGCGCATGTCGAGCAGCTCCCGCCCACGGGCGAGATCTGTTGCGGGCAGTGAAAAAACCGGCCGGCCGGTGAGGTCGAGCGCGGCGCGGGCGGCCGTCAGGTCGCCTGCTGCCGTCTCCAGACGCCTTGCTGCCAGCCGGTTCCCGCGGCCCCGGCTGCGTTCCGCCCGATCCTGTCGGGCATCGAGCAGGATTTTCGGCATGTCGCCGCGGGCGCGATGCCGGCGGCCGGCGGCGTCGCGGCGATCCTGACGCGCGGCCGCCGCAGAGGCCTCGCGCTTTGTCCGGCTCATCTGATCCCGGGCGGCAGCCATGGCGGCATGGGCCGCGGCTTCCCGGGCCGTGCGCGCGGCAAGCCAGGCCTCGCCGCCGCCCGTGTGGTGGAAGACCCGGCCCGGCGCCAGTTCCAGAATGCGCGGCAGTCCACACAACAGGTCCCGGTCATGAGACGCGATGATCAGCCCGCCCGCCCAGTCTGCGATGAGAGAGGCGACGGCCTGCCGCCCGCTCTCGTCCAGATGGTTGGTCGGCTCGTCCAGCAGCAGCAGATCCGGTTCGGCCAGGATCGCGCCGGCAAGCCGCAACCGGGCGCGTTCGCCGCCACTGAGGGTTGCGACGGGGCGGCGGACATCCAGGTCCGCAAGGCCCATCCGGGTCAGTGCCGCGGCGATCCGGGTTTCAAGGCCCCAGTCGATGCGGGCCGCGTCACGGGCGTCGATGCGCCCCGCCAGCGCGCGGTCGATGAGGTCGAGCGCAGCCCTCTGGCCGATCAGATCGGCAACCGTCAGATCCGTCGGCGTGGCTGCCGTCTGGTCGAGCAGCAGGCAGTCGGCCGGCCGGACGATCCGACCGGCGGCGGGAGAGGCATCGCCGCTGATGATCCGGAGCAGGGTCGATTTGCCACTGCCGTTGCGACCGACGAGACCAAGGGACTCCTGGCCCAGATCGAGATCGAGCCCTGAAAAAAGCTCACGCCCCCGGGGATCGATCGCGGCAATGCCGCGGAGGCTGAGGCGCACGGTGGTGGATGACATGGAGAGCCTTCGGAACGGAACGACGACACGGGGTGAGGCGGTCGGTCGTCGTTCCGATCATCGGCAGGGCACTCCTGAAGGCTGCGGCGGCTGAAGGTTCCCGATATGTGGGGAGCCGTGGCCCCGGATCAATCCGCTTCGACCACCAGCCGGCACACCTCGTCGAGGGTGCGGGTCAGCATGGCGATGTCCGAAGGCGTCGAAAGCCGGTGATCGCCGCCCTTGACCAGTTCGATCCGGAGATCGGTGGTGGTCAGGGCCGCGGCGGTTTCCAGCGACAGCCGCCAGGGTACGTCGGGATCTTCCAGGCCATGGAGCAGGCGCACCGGCCCTTCGAAGGGGATGGGGCCGTCGAGCACCAGATTGTCGCGCCCCTCTTCGATCAGCCGACGGGTGATCACCGTGGGCTCCGGGTCGTATTCCGACGGGATCTCCAGGCGGCCGTCGCGAAGCAGCGTCGCCTGCTGGTCGGCGGTCATGTCGGGCCACATCAGCTTTTCGGTGAAATCGGGCGCCGCGGCGATGCCGATCATGCCCTTCACCCGATCAGGGCGGGCCAGGGCGACGCGCAGCATGATCCAGCCGCCCATGCTGGAGCCCACCAGGACCAGCGGGCCGTCGGTCAGGCGATCGATCATCACCAGCGCATCCTCGACCCAGCGGCCGATGCAGCCGTCCTCGAAGGCGCCGTCCGAGATGCCGTGACCGGAATAGTCGAAGCGCAGATAGGGCCGGCCGGTGCGGGCGCAGAACCCGTCGAGCGCCATGGCCTTGGTGCCGGTCATGTCCGAGCGGAACCCGCCCAGGAATACGACGCCCGGCCCAGGCGCCCAGAGCTTGGGCAGATGGCGATGATAGGCCAGATGCACGCCGTCGCCGCGATCGATACGGCCGGTATCGGAACCGGCGGGATGGGCGGGGTCGGCGGAAGAGGTGGGGGTGGACACGCGATCCTCCATTTGGGGGATGGGGTTGGATGTGGACGAGGGCGGGCGTGACGGGCCGGATGCATGACAGGTGGACCGGTGACCATTTCGGGGCGTGGGCAGCCCGGACTTCTGCCCGAAAGGTCGCTCGTGTAGTCTGTGGGCGGATCCGGCCGGGTGGCCGGGCCAGCCGTGCCCGCGCCCGCATGGAGCCCTGAACCCGGTGCAATCGGACGATATTAGCAGCAAGCCCGCCCATGACCCAAACGACGGTCCTGTGACGCCCCCCGCGTCGGCCCCCCGGCCGCGCACCGTTCTTCAGGTGCTTCCGGCGCTGGGACCGGGCGGTGTGGAGCGCGGCACCGTCGACATCGCCGCCGGCCTGATCGCCGCCGGCTGGCGTGCCGTCGTGGCCTCGGCGGGCGGACCGCTGGCCGTGGAACTGGAGCGGCTGGGCGGCCGGCATGTCACCCTGCCGCTGGCGACCAAGCGCCCCTGGGCGATCCGCGCCAATGCCGGGCGGCTTGCCGATCTGATCCGGGAAGAGGGGGTGGATCTGGTCCATGCCCGCTCTCGCGCACCGGCCTGGAGCGCCTTTATGGCGGCGGAGCGCACCGACACCCCCTTCGTGACCACCTTTCACGGCACCTATGGTCACGGCAGCTGGCTGAAGCGCCGCTATAACGCGGTGATGACCCGCGGCCGGCCGCTGATCGCGATCTCGGACTTCATCGCCGACCATCTGCAGACGGTCTATGGCGTCGATCCGGCCGTGATCCGGACCATCCCGCGTGGGGTGGATGTTTCGAAATTCCATCCGGCAGCGGTCTCGGCCGACCGGATCATCGCACTGGCCCGCCGCTGGCGGCTGGACGAAAGCCGGGCACTGATCCTGATGCCGGGCCGGCTCAGCCGGTGGAAGGGGCATATGGTTCTGCTCGACGCGCTGGCCGAGCTTGGGCGGCGCGATGTGCAATGCGTGATGGTGGGCGCGGCCCCCGGCACCGAGAGCTACCGCGCCGAGGTCGAGCAGGCGATCCGGGATCGCGGGCTGGAGGATGTGGTGGGCATTGCGGAGGCCGAACGCGACATGCCGGCGGCCTATATGCTCGCCGATGTGGTGGTGTCGCCGGCGACGGAGCCTGAGGCTTTCGGCCGGGTGCCGGTGGAGGCCCAGGCGATGGGCCGCTGGATCATCGCCACGGATCATGGCGGCGCGCGCGAGACCGTGGACACGAATATCGGCGGCATGCTTGTGCCGCCGGGGGATGCCGGGGCGCTGGCCCGGGCACTGGGGCTGGCCCTGACCATGGATCCGAAGGCGCGGGCCGCCGCGGCGCGCGCGATGATCGCCCATGTCGACGGCCGTTTCACCCTTGCCCGGATGCAGGCATCCACGCTGGCGGTCTACGAGGAGGCGCTGGCCCGGGGGCGACCGGTATGAAGAGGGCACAGAAGATCGTCGTGCCGCCAATGCCGGATCCGAAGGCCCGGGTGCTGGTGATCAAGCATTCCGCCTTCGGTGACGTGATCCTGGCGCTGGGGCCGATGAAGGCGATCCGCCTGGCCCATCCGGAGGGCCGCATCACCCTGCTGACCACGAAGCCCTATGCCGGGCTGCTGGAACAAAGCGGGCTGTTCGACGAGATCTGGATCGACGAGCGCCCCAAGGCCTGGCAGTTCGGCAAGGTCCGCGACATGCGCCGCCGGCTGAACGCCGAAGGCTTCGAGCGGGTCTACGACCTGCAGACCAGCGATCGCAGCAGCAGCTATTTCCGCCTGTTCGACCGGCCGCGGCCGCTCTGGTCCGGCATTGCGCCCGGATGCGCGCTGCCCCATGCCAACCCGCAACGCGACCACATGCACACGCTGGAGCGTCAGGCCGAACAGCTGGCCATGGCCGGGATCACCCGGGTGCCGGCGCCGGATCTCGGCTTCCTGAAGGCGGATCTGTCGGGCTTCGATCTGCCGGGGCGGTTCGGTCTGCTGGTGCCGGGTGGCGCCGCGCATCGCCCGGGCAAGCGCTGGCCGGCCGCGAAGTATGCCGAGACCGCGGGGCTGCTTGCCGATCAGGGGATCGTACCGATGCTGATCGGCACGACTGCCGAGGCCGGAGCGATCGATGCGGTGGTGGCTGCCGAGCCGCGGGCCGTATCGTTGCAGGGGCGCACCAGTTTTGCCGAGATCGCAAGTCTCGCCCGACGTGCGGCGATCGCGGTGGGCAACGACACCGGGCCGATGCATCTGATCGCTGCGGTCGGCTGCCCGTCGCTCAGCCTGTTCTCGAAGGAAAGCGACCCGCAGCTGACCCGCCCCCGGGGGCCGCGCGCCTCGTGGGTACGGTCCGATCGGCTTGCCGATCTGTCGGTCGGAGAGGTCGCCACCGCCATCCGTCGGCTGCTCGAGACGTGACCGGGGCTAAGTTGCCGTTCAAGAAAGACTTGCACGACACCGGACCGTGACTATCCTTCTGTCATATCGGCGACGCGCATGTGCGCGTCGACCCCGCCTCATGTCCTGTCGCCCGGTTCAAGAACCATCCCGTCGTCACCATATCCGGTTTTCGCCGACCGGTGCCGTGGCCGGGCATGGGTTCCCTGGCCCGGCCTGCAGGGTGCGGGTTTCCGGTCGGCAATCGAAAGGGGACTGACCATCGCTAGAAGACCAATGCCGGTGGCGCCGAACGCGAATCGCGACGCCCATCGCATCAATGAAGCCATCCGCGTGCCGCAGGTGCGTCTGATCGACGCCGACGGCAACATGATCGGTATCGTCTCCCGGGACGACGCTCTGAACCGCGCTGCCGATGCCGGGCTCGACCTGGTTGAGGTTGCGGCTCAGGCCGAACCGCCCGTGTGCAAGCTTCTCGACTACGGCAAGTTCAAGTACGAGTCGCAGAAGAAGGCCCAGGAGGCCCGGAAGAAGCACAAGACGATCGAGATCAAGGAACTCAAGTTCCGGCCGAACATCGACGACAACGACTACAACGTCAAGATGAAGCATGCCGTCAAGTTCCTGACCGAAGGCGACAAGGTGAAGATCACCATGCGCTTCCGCGGTCGTGAAGTGACGCACCAGGATCTGGGCATGCGCGTCCTGATGCGGGTTTCGGGTGATCTTGCCGAACTGGGCAAGGTCGAGCAGCGCCCGACCCTTGAAGGTCGTCAGATGACCATGGTGCTTGCACCGCTCGTCCAGCCGGGCGAGAAGGCCGAAGGTGCGGACAAGGCCGCCGAAAAGGCATGAGCTGACCGGTCTCGTGCCTGCTGGCTTGCGATGGGCGCCGGGACCCGTGGGATCCCGGCTGCCTTTTCGGCAGCGGCGTGCGTCCTGCACTTGCCAAGTGCCGGTGGCGTCGCTATAAAGCCGGCTTCGAAACGCCGGGACGGGCGACCGTTCCGCGCGACATGGTGGCCGTGGCTTCTGGCATGCCCGTCCGCCATGGATGCTCCGCATCGTCCCGTGCCGTTCCTGACGGCTCAGGGGGGGATGCGACCTGAACAGACGGAGAGCAAAATGCCAAAGCTGAAGAGCAAGAGCGGCGCCAAGAAGCGGTTCCGCCTGACTGCGAGCGGCAAGGTCCGCCGCGCCAGCGCCTTCCATCGTCACTGCATGTCGTCCAAGACGCAGAAGCAGAAGCGCAACAGCCGCAAGACCCAGATCCTGACGGCTGCCGACGCGAAGATCGTCAAGCAGTTCCTGCCCTACGCCTGACCGGCCCCTGGCGGACGACGACAGAAGATGCAGTGTCCGGCCGATTGAACGGCCGGCTCCAATGATTTCCATCGGGAGTACAGACGATGGCCCGTGTGAAGCGCGGCGTGACGTCCCATGCGCGCCACAAGAAGGTTCTGAAGCTGGCCGAGGGCGCCCGTGGCCGCTCGTCCAAGACGATCCGCGCAGCCAAGCAGCGCGTCGACAAGAACCTGCAGTACGCCTACCGCGACCGCCGCGTCCGCAAGCGCCAGTTCCGCGCGCTGTGGATCCAGCGCATCAACGCCGGTACGCGTGAGCTGGGCATGACCTACAGCCAGTTCATGGCCGGCCTGAAGGCCGCGGCCATCGAGATGGACCGCAAGGTCCTGTCGGATCTGGCCGTGCACGAGCCCGCAGCCTTTAAGAGCCTTGTCGAGCAGGCGCAGAGCGCTCTCGCCAAGGCCGGTGCCTGAGAGACGCGGATATCGGGCGGTGACGCCCGGTAACCCGGATCCGGCACAGAAGGACGCCGATCGAAGCGAGGGGGCCCGCGCCTGCGGGACCCCTCGTTTTGCGTTCTGAGCCAGGTTTATCCGGAAGGGCGCGGTGTCATCGAACCGTCACCGGTGAACGCGCATTCTGCCCCTCCGTCGGATCTCAGACGTCCGATACGCATAAGACCGTCGAGCCAAACTGATCCCGAGGCCTCCATGACCGACATCGACAGCCTGAAGGAGGAGATCGAGGGGCGCATCGCCGCTGCCGCCGATCTCGACGCGCTCGAAGAGGTGCGCGTTCAGGCCTTTGGCCGCAAGGGCCGCATCACCGAGATGCTGAAGGGCCTTGGCGCCCTGGACCCCGAGGCGCGCAAGGCGACCGGCCAGGCGCTGAACCAGGTGCGCGACCAGCTGCAGACGGCCCTGGAGGCCCGCCGCGAGGTGCTGAAGGCGGCGGCCCTGGATGCCCGTCTCGCGGCCGAGCGGATCGACGTCACCCTGCCGGTGCGACCCGAGCCCCAGGGCCGCATTCACCCGATCTCGCAGGTGATCGACGAACTGACGGCCATCTTCGCCGATATGGGCTTCCAGGTGGCCGAAGGTCCGCAGATCGAGACCGACTACTACAACTTCACCGCGCTCAACATCCCGCCGGAGCATCCCGCCCGGCAGATGCACGACACTTTCTACGTCCGCGGCAAGGCCGAAGACGGTGCCAACCTGGTGCTGCGCACCCACACCTCGCCGGTGCAGATCCGCACCATGGAGGCGGGCAAGCCGCCTTACCGGATCATCGCGCCGGGGCGGACCTATCGCAGCGACAGCGACATGACCCACACCCCGATGTTCCATCAGGTGGAGGGGCTGGTGATCGATCGCGACATCACCATGGCGCATCTGAAGGGCTGTCTGATCGAGTTCGCCAAGGCCTTCTTCGAGGTCGACGATCTGCCGGTGCGTTTCCGTCCGAGCTATTTCCCGTTCACGGAACCGTCGGCCGAGATGGATATCGGCTGCCAGCGCGGCGGCGGCGAACTCAAGATCGGCAATTACGGCGACTGGCTGGAGATCCTGGGCTGCGGCATGGTCCACCCCAAGGTGCTGGCCATGGCCGGCATCGATCCCAACGAGTATCAGGGCTTCGCCTTCGGCATGGGCATCGAACGCATCGCCATGCTGAAGTACGGCGTGCCGGATCTGCGCACCTTCTTCGAGGGCGATCCGCGCTGGCTGAAGCATTACGGCTTCGCGGCGGCCGATCTGCCGACGCTTGCCGGCGGACTGACGCGCTGAACGGAGATCACTCGCGATGAAGTTCACCCTGTCCTGGCTGAAGGACCATCTCGACACCGATGCCGATCTGGACCGGATCGCGCTGGCGCTGACCGCCGTCGGGCTCGAGGTCGAAGAGATCACCGACCGGCGCGCGGCCCTCGCCCCGTTCACCGTCGCCCATGTCATCTCGGCCGAGAAGCATCCGGATGCCGACAAGCTCCGGGTCTGCCGGGTCGATACCGGCGATGGCGAGGTTCAGGTCGTCTGCGGCGCCCCCAACGCCCGCACCGGCATGAAGGCGGTTTTCGCCCGTTCAGGCCTGACCGTGCCCGGCACCGGGCTGACGCTCAAGCCCTCGAAGATCCGCGGCGTCGAAAGCAACGGCATGCTGGTCTCGATGCGCGAGATGGGCCTGTCGGACGAGCATGACGGCATCATCGAGATGCCCGGGGATGCGCCGCTCGGCCAGCCCTTCGCGCCGGTGCTGGGCGTCGATGACCCGGTCATCGAGATTGCGATCACCCCCAACCGGGGCGATTGCCTGGGCGTGCGCGGCATTGCCCGGGATCTGGCCGCCGCCGGTCTCGGTACGCTGAAGCCGCTGGAGGCGACCCCGGTTGCCGGCCGTTTCCCGAACCCCGTGGCCATCCGGATCACCGATGACGCCAGGTCCGGCTGCCCGGTCTTTGCCGGGCGCACCATCCGCGGCGTGACCAATGGTACAGCACCCGACTGGATGCTGCGCCGGCTGACCGCGGTCGGGCTCAGGCCGATTTCGGTGCTGGTCGACATCACCAATTATGTGTCGCTGGATCTGGGCCGGCCGCTGCATGTCTTCGACGCGAAGAAGCTGACCGGCGATCTGACCATCCGCACCGCTGCCGAGGGCGAAAGCCTGAAGGCGCTGGACGAGCGGACCTATGCGCTGGGTGCCGGCCGCGACGTGGTGATCGCCGACGATGCCGGGGTGCAGAGCCTGGGCGGCATCATGGGTGGCGAGGCGACCGGCGTCGACGAGACCACCACCGAGGTGGTGCTGGAATGCGCCTGGTTCGATCCGAAGCGGATCGCCGAAAGCGGCCGGGCCCTCTCGATCCTGAGCGATGCCCGCTATCGGTTCGAGCGCACCGTCGACCCCGAGACGGTGCTGCCGGGCACCGAGATTGCGACCGCGCTGATCCTGACGCTTGCCGGTGGCGAGGCATCCGAGGTCACGGTCGCGGGCGAGGTGCCGGGCTTCGACCGGGTCATCGGCTTCCGCCCGGCGCGGGTGGAAAGCCTGGGCGGCATCGTCGTCGATCCGGCGGCGCAGGCCACCATCCTCACCCGCCTCGGCTTCGACGTGGTGCAGGAGAGCGACGCCCTCTGGCAGGTCCGGGTGCCGAGCTGGCGCCAGGATGTCGAGGGCGAGGCGGATCTGGTCGAGGAGGTGCTGCGCATCAACGGCTATGACGCCGTGCCGCCGGTGCCGTTGCCGCGGGTGGATGTGGTGACCCGCACCGCAGCCAACGACCGCCGTCGCCGGGCCGGCTGGGTCCGCCGCGATCTGGCCGCCCGCGGCCTGGTCGAGACGGTGAACTACTCCTTCCTGACCGCGGCCGCCGCCCGGCGCTTCGGCGGCGGGGCGGACGAGCTGCATCTGCTGAACCCGATCTCGGCGGATCTGGAAGTGATGCGGCCCACCCCGCTCGCCTCTCTGGTCATGGTGGCCGGTCGGGCTGCCGCCCGTGGCGAGCTGGACGGCCGGTGGTTCGAGGTCGGCCCCGGCTGGCGCGGCATCGCGCCTTCCGACCAGCGCAACCTGGCGACCGGTCTGCGCACCGGCCGCACCGGGCCGCGCAGCTGGACCGGGCAGCCGCGGACGGTCGATGTCTTCGATGCCAAGGCCGACATCCTGGCGGCGCTTGCGGCCGCGGGCATGGATGCCGACAAGGTGCAGATCGTCGCCGGCGAGGCGCCCGGCCATTACCATCCCGGCCGGTCGGCCGCGGTGAAGCTGGGGCCGAAGCTGACGCTCGGCTTCTTCGGCGAGCTGCATCCGCTGGTGGTCGAGGCCCATGACGTGAAGGGGCCGGCCGTCGGCTTCGAGCTGGATCTCGACGCCCTGCCGGAGCCCAAGCGCAAGGCCGACCGGACCCGTCCGGCGCTGGTGCTGCACGACCTGCAGCCGGTCGAGCGCGATTTCGCCTTCGTGGTCGATGCCGGGGTTGCGGCCGAGGCGCTGATCAAGGCGGTGCGCGGCGCCGAAAAGAAGCTGATCACCGACGTCTCGGTCTTCGACCGCTACGAGGGTGAGCGGCTGGGCGCCGGCAAGGTGTCGCTTGCGGTGTCGGTGACCCTGCAGCCGGTGGAGCGCACCCTGACCGATGCCGAAATCCAGGCGGTGTCGGATCGGATCGTCGCCGCGGTCACCAAGGCGACGGGGGCCGTGCTGCGGGGCTGACGGGGGCCGGCGGTTTCGGACGAAAACAGCCACGACGAAAAAAGCCGGGGGCGGCACGGGGTGTGACATGCGTCGCAGACCGTGCCGCCCCTGCGTTTTTGACACGATCCATTTTTGCTGCGCTGCCGTATGATTGTCATCCGGGTGTCATTCGGATCGGTTGCGGCATTGATGGCGCCCGGAAACACGCCCATATGCGGTCGGCCTGCATGCGGTGGGACGGCCGTGCCTTCCGCCAGATCGCCACATCTCGTGCCATACCTGTCCGTCAGAGGCTGCCGGCGCATGTCCGAAGTCGATCAACTGTTGCTTGCCCGGGAAAAGAAGGGCGTGCGCTTCGCGCTGGTCGCCCGGCTCGGCATGCTCGGCATCGTCTTCGGGTTGCATGTCTTCCTGTATCAGACCATTGGCGAACTGGCGCTGGTCGGTCTGCTCTGCGGCGGTGCTGCGATCGGGACCGCGGCCCTGCTGATGCATCTGGATCGCCAGGGCTGCCCCAAGCTGACCGGCTATCTGGCGACCCTGCTGGACGTGATGGTGCTGAGCGGACTGCCCGTGATCTGGTATATCGGCTCGGGCGCCGATCAGGTGGTCGGGCCGCAGTTTTTCCTGCAGACCCGCATGACCGTCGGCGTGCTGATGGTGATGGTGGTAAACGCGCTCGCCTTCCGTCCGGCCTATCCGCTGGTGATCGCCGTCGGCTTCGTGGCGATCTATGGCGGTTTCTCGGGCATGATCCTGAATGATCCGCGCACGGCGATCACCACCGACCCGCTGGCCGCCATGACCGGCATGGGGGTGGCGCCCAGGCTGGTGGTCGCCGATATGGTGATCGTGATGGTGGTGGGGCTGCTGCTCGCCGTCATGACCCGGGTCGCCCGCCGCATGGCGGTTCAGGCGGTGCGACAGCAGCATGCCTCGGACCAGCTTCGCCGTTATTTCTCGCCGGCCGTGGCCGCCCGGATCGCGGAAGGCGGTGACGATTTCTTCCGCCCCGGCGGGGTGGTGCGCGAGGTGGCGGTTCTGTTTGCCGATATCCGCGGTTTCACCCACCTCTCCGCCCAGATGCCGCCCGCCCATGTGCTGGACCTGCTGCGCAGCTACCATGCCGAGATGGTCGCCACCGTCTTTGCCCATGGCGGCACGCTCGACAAGTTCATCGGCGATGCGATCATGGTGACCTTCGGCTCGGCCGAACCCGACCCCAATCCGGCCCGCCGGGCGCTGGAGACGGCACTTGCCATGCGCGAGGCGCTGGAGCGGCTGAACCGGCGGCGGATCGCCGCGGGGGAACCGCCGCTCGCCCAGGATGTGGGTGTTCATGTCGGCCCGGCGCTCGTCGGCAATGTCGGCACGCCCGAGCGGCTGGAGCACACGGTGATCGGCGACACGGTCAACACCGCCAGCCGGATCGAGGCGGCGTGCAAACAGCATGGCCGTGACCTGTTGATCTCGGAGGCGGTCGTCGCCAAGGCCGGCGGGGGCTTCCTGCTCGAACGGCTGGCGCCGACCGTGCTCGCCGGCAAGACCGACCCGATCCAGCTCTATGCAGTGCTGGGGCATACCGCGGCAGATCAGGAGGATGACGTGATCCTGCCGGGGCTCCACGCCACACCCTGGGTGGTGGAGATGGACGAGGCCGAAGACGAAGCGCCGGCCGCGGCCAACGGGCTGGTGCGCGGCGCCGCCTGAACCCGGTCTGCCTGCGCCGGCCCGCCGACGCCGATCCCGGTTGCCAGCGCCCCTTGCGGGCCTTATGTTCCCCGGCAACTCAAACGCTTGTGCCTGCCCGGCCCCTTGTGCCCATCCGGCTGACGGGGCCCGGCCCTTCGGGGATGTCCATGACCGACCTCGCGAACATCCGCAACTTCTCGATCATCGCCCATATCGACCATGGCAAGTCGACCCTCGCCGACCGCCTGATCGAGCGGCTGGGCGGTCTTCAGGGCCGCGAGATGAAGGAGCAGATCCTCGATTCGATGGATATCGAGCGCGAGCGGGGCATCACGATCAAGGCGCAGACCGTCCGGCTGACCTATGACGCCAAGGACGGCAAGACCTACGAGCTGAACCTGATCGACACGCCCGGCCATGTCGATTTCTCCTACGAGGTCAGCCGCTCGCTGTCGGCCTGCGAAGGTTCTCTGTTGCTGGTCGATGCCAGCCAGGGCGTGGAGGCGCAGACGCTCGCCAATGCTTATCTCGCGATCGACAATGATCACGAGATCGTGCCGGTGCTGAACAAGGTCGATCTTCCTGCGGCGGAGCCCGAGCGCATCAAGCAGCAGATCGAGGACGTGATCGGGCTCGATGCCTCGCAGGCGATCCCGATTTCGGCCAAGACCGGTGTCGGCATCGACGACGTGCTTGAAGCCCTGATTACCCGTCTGCCGGCCCCTGCCGGCGATCCGGCGGCGCCACTGAAGGCGCTGGTCGTCGACAGCTGGTACGACCCCTATCTGGGCGTGGTCATCCTGGTGCGCGTGAAGGACGGGACGCTCAGGAAGGGTTCCAAGATCCGCTTCATGGCGACGAAGCGTGCGCATCCGGTGGACCGAGTGGGCGTGTTCACGCCCAAGCCGCTGATGATCGACACGTTGGGCTGCGGCTCGATCGGCTTCATCACCGCCGGCATCAAGGACATCGCCGATGCCCAGGTCGGCGACACCATCACCGAAGAGGACCGGCCGGCGGCGGCCCCTCTGCCCGGCTTCAAGCCGACGGTGCCGGTGGTGTTCTGCTCGCTCTTCCCGGTCGATGCCAGCGATTACGAGCATCTGCGCGACAGCCTGGGCAAGCTCCGGCTCAACGATGCGGCGCTGCATTTCGAGCCCGAGACCTCGACGGCGCTGGGCCTGGGCTTCCGTTGCGGCTTCCTGGGGCTGCTGCATCTTGAGATCATCCAGGAGCGGCTGGAGCGCGAGTTCAATCTCGACCTCATCACCACCGCGCCGAGCGTGGTCTATAAGGTCTATAAGATCGACGGCTCGATCATGGAGCTGCACAACCCGGCGGACATGCCCGACCCGGTGCAGATCGACCATATCGAAGAGCCGATGATCAATGCCACCATCATGGTTCCGGATGACCATCTGGGCGCCGTACTGAAGCTCTGCGAAGAGAAGCGCGGCCGGCAGAAGGAGCTGACCTATGTCGGCGGCCGGGCGATGGTCGTCTATGAACTGCCGCTGGCCGAGGTGGTGTTCGATTTCTACGACCGGCTGAAGTCGGTCAGCCGCGGCTATGCCAGCTTCGACTATCAGCTTCAGGGCTATGAGGAGAGCGATCTCGTCAAGCTGACGATCCTTGTCAACAAGGAGCCGGTCGACGCGCTGTCGATCATCGTCCACCGTGCCATGTCGGAGGGGCGTGGCCGGGTGATCTGTGAACGGCTGAAGGACCTGATCCCCCGCCAGATGTTCCAGATCGCGGTTCAGGCGGCGATCGGCGGCCGGGTGGTGGCACGTGAGACCGTGAAGGCCCTGCGCAAGGACGTGCTGGCCAAGTGCTATGGCGGCGACGTCAGCCGCAAGCGCAAGCTGCTGGAGAAGCAGAAGGAAGGCAAGAAGCGCATGCGGACCTACGGCAATGTCGAGATCCCGCAGTCGGCCTTCATCGCTGCGCTCAAGATCGACGGCTGATCGACCGATCGGCAATCATCCGGATAAAGTTGATGCCCGGGGTTGATGCACCCCGGGCATTTTTCGTCAGCGCCGCCGACTGAACCGCCGACGCCGGTCACCCTCGCCGCTTCTGCCGCCGGTTGCCAGCAGCAGCACGCCCAGCACGCCCGCCACCGCCCAGATCGGCAGTTCCAGAACCGTCCGCACCGGCGGCCACAGACCGGGCCACAGGGCGTTCTCGAGGCCGGCCTGCAGGCCGATCAGGCTGTTGCGGTCGATGGCTGCCCACAGGCTGGACAGGGGGATGATTTCCCATGTCCCCTGATACCAGGCCCCGACGGCTTCGAGACCGACGAGAACCAGGGCGGCGATGAGCAGCAGGAAGGCGAGGCTTCGGCGAACCGACATGCGGCAGACAATCTCCGTTCTGCGGGTGCAAGGACCAGCGACGACAAGCTTAGACCATCAACCCGTCTTGGCAACCGCCGCCGCACTTCGTCCGCCATGCGGTTCCGGCATATGCCCCGGCATGTCCCGGCTCCGACATGCCCTTGCCATTATCCCGGCCCGGACCCCAGATCGACGGTTGCGCCCCGCCGTCGTCCGGCTATAATGCGCGCCGCCGGTCGACCGGGATGCACGCACCGCACAGCATCCCAAGCAAGACAGTCGATCGGGCACAAGGCCGGAGGGATGGCCGAGCGGTCGAAGGCGCACGCCTGGAAAGTGTGTATACGGTAACACGTATCGTGGGTTCGAATCCCACTCCCTCCGCCATCTCAGCCGCAGCTCTGCATGCCAGGCGCGGCAGGCAGGGCGCGTATTCTGCGCCCCAGGCGCGCCACCTGTTGGGCGGCCGCCGTTTCGCCCCTGTCCCTTCTTCCCTGAGTGTGACGTAGGCCAGCACAGCGATCCGTTTCGGATGGCTGTGATCGTTTTTGCCTTCAGGGCCCCTGGCGGCACGCCGGGTGCGCGACGGGGATGTTCTCGCGTCTTGCGATCGATTTCGGCCATTGATCCCGCATATGGTTGGGAACATAATCGGAACAAAGCCACGTCGCGGAGGCGAGATGAAGGTTCAACGTATTCGGGATCCGTTGCACAACCTTATCGAATTCTCCGGGCAAGACTTCGAGCAGAAGATGTGGGACATCATCCAGACGTCCCCGTTTCAGCGCCTGAGACGTGTGAAGCAGCTGGGCTTCTCGGATCTGGTCTATCCCGGGGCGACGCATTCGCGTTTTGCCCACAGTATCGGCGTTTTCCATACGGCGCGGCGTCTGGCGGAGGTGGTCAAGCAAAAGGGAAGCGGCCGCGACGTGCATCGGATCTCGATTGCGTTGGCGGCAGCGTTGCTGCACGACGTCGGGCACGGACCGTTCAGTCATGCCTTCGAAGCGGTCGGGAAGCGCCTTGGCCTGCGGTTCGCAAACCACGAGGAGATGAGCGATATCCTCATCCGGAGGGGCGAAATCGGCGAGCTTTTGCGCGGGCTGGGCAGCGGGTTTGCTGATGATGTGGCGGATATGGTCAAAGGGCAGGGCACTCAGACAATCCACAACGCGATTGTCTCAAGCCAGTTCGACGCAGACCGGCTCGATTACCTGCAGCGGGACAGATTGATGACCGGGACGCATCACGGCGGCATCGATTTTGAGTGGCTCATCGCCAATCTCGAAGTCGGGCAGGTGGTAAGCGGTGTCGATGATACCGCGATCGGTAAGATCGAGACATTCGTCCTGGGGCCCAAGGCCGTAATGGCGGCAGAAGCCTTCATTGCCGGCCTGTTCCAACTCTACCCCACCGTCTACTTTCACAAGGCGACGCGTGGTGCTGAGAGACTTTTTACAGAACTGCTGGTCAGGGTGATCGAACGAGGCCGATCTTACGAGGCAGACGTGACCGGCCTGGGGAAGCGGCACCCGATCATCAGATTCGCGTCTGCTCCCGACGACCCGGAGCGTTTGCTGCAACTTGACGACACCGTTATCTGGGGCGCTTTGCCGGAACTATCCGGTGCAACGGACCCCATCATCCGCGAGGTGGCGACACGGCTTCGGGAGCGGCGGCTGTTCAAATGTCTGGATATCCGCCGTAAAATCGAGCACGACCTTGACCCGTCCGGTCGTGGCGCACGTGATGACGAGATCAGCAAATGCTGTGTCCGGGTGAAAGAGAGGCTGGCAGGGCGCCTTACGGAACAGTCGGAAGATCGCCTGCCGCCCATTCTGGTCGACCAGACGGTTCGCACCCCATATAAGTCGGGCGATCGGGCGAAGGGGGTATTGGATCGGATCAGCGTTCGCGACGACGCGGGGCTGATCGTCGATCTTCAGGAGCGATCCCGGATGGTGGCGGCGCTGCGTACGTTCGAGGTGTTCAGAGTGTATGTCGCCGATAATGCAGCCGCAGACGAGGTCTGGCGCATCGTGGCGGAGGAGACCGGACATGCAGAACAGTGAGGCCCTGAAAGTGGCTGGCATCGTGCGCGATGCCGGTGGGCGGATCGTCGGACGGACCCGGCTGCAGAAGACGGCCTATCTTCTTACCCTCGCCGGGCTCGAGGACGGGTTGTCGTTCAGCTACAAGCATTACGGCCCCTATAGCGAAGCGGTGGCAGAGGGCGCGCGTGTGGCCGGCCTGTTCAATCTGGTGACGGAAAGCGAGGGCAAGGCATCGTGGGGTGGATTTTATTCGACCTACGAGCTGGCGCCTGCCGGCGAGGAGGCGTTGCCGTCGACCGATCCCGCAACGGAGGCGTCGCGGCGTGCGCTTGCCGTCATAGCGGCCGATGCGAATGCCGTGGTGCTGGAGCTTGCTGCGACTGCCGCCTATCTGGCGGCTGAAGAAAATCACGCCACTCCCTGGGCCGAGACGGCTCGGCGAAAGCCCGAGAAGGCTGGAGAGGGGCGGATCGACGAGGCGCGGAGGCTGTACGACCGGCTGCGGAAAGTGTCCACGCCGCGCCCGCTGCCCGAGATCGTGGATTGACATCAGGCATCGGGCGCCGCGTCGGCGGAAACCGGCACCGGCGGGGGCTGTCCGGTGAGGGCGGTCAGACCAGCGTCACCTTGCCGGTTGCGATGTCGTAGACGCCGCCCACCGCCTTGACGCGGGTGTCGGCGATGGCCTGGGACAGAACCGGGGTTGCATCTGCAAGTGTGCTGAGGGTGTGGCGGACATTGCCGATGGTTGCATCGGCCAGCAGATCCGCGGCTGTGCGGTCGGCGCCGGAGGACAGGACCAACGGCTCGATCCCCGGGCGCATGGCATCGATCAGGCCGGGCAGATGGCCGGGCAGGATGGTGCCGTTGCGGATGACGTCGATGGTGGCGGAAACCGCGCCGCAGCCGGAATGGCCCAGCACCATCACCAGCGGAACGCCCAGCACGGCGACGGCGTATTCCAGACTGGCGATGCCGTCGTCATTGGCGAAATTGCCGGCCAGGCGCACGACGAACACCTCTCCCGGCCCCTGATCGAAAGCAAGCTCCGGGGCGATCCGGCTGTCGGCGCAGGAGATGATCGCCGCAATCGGATATTGCGCCCGGGCGCGGGCGTCGCGGCCGGCCATGTGGTCGCGCGCTTCCGGCTTGCCCTCGGCCCAGCGGGCATTGCCGGCCATCAGCCGGGCCAGCGCGGCATCGCCGGTGACCACCGGCCGGGGCAGGGGATCGGCGGCCCAGGATGGTGCGGCTCCGCCGACGGCGAGCGTGGTTGCCCCGGCGCTCAGCAGCCCCAGAAAGCTGCGGCGGCCGATCCGGGGATGTGAGGAGAGGTGGGGGGATGAGGGGTGCGGCATCAGCGTCGCTCCTTTGCCCTGTCGTGGTTGTGCGAGACCGAAGGCAGAGTGCGGCCGGGGTGCATCCGGCATTTTTCCGGCGGCCGATGCAGTTGATCATGGCGCTTTATCGCGTCGTGCTCGATATATTTCCCCATCAGAGGTCGCCGATCGTTCACCGGCCGACCCGCCGCCGCAGACGCACCAGAGGACCTGTCCGATGCCGATCACGCCCGAGACCACCGTCACCCGCAATGACGATCTGATGATCGCCGAAATCGACGGCGAGGTTGTGTTGATGCATGTCGACAAGGGCAATTATTACGGTCTGGACCAGATCGGCTCCGACATCTGGGAGCGGATGGCCGGGCCGGTGTCGGTGGCCGAGCTTCATGCCGCGCTGGTCGCCGATTACGAGGGCGATGCCGAAGAGATCCGCGCCGATCTGATGGAGCTTCTGGAACGGATGGCCGAGCACGATCTGGTGCGCCTCGCCGCCTGATCCGCCATCGCCCGGCCCGCCGCCGGCGCAACTTCGCCTGGACGCGGACGACCGCTGCGTGGGATGGTTTGGGGGTGCAGCCATGATCTGTGGCTTCCCCCTCACCCCGTCGCCAGGCAGTGCCTCATGTCCGAAACCACGCCCGCCCCCGATCTCAGTTTCGAGATGCCGCCGGAGCTTGCAACCCAAGGCTTCGCCGTCCGGCCGCGCACGCCCCAGGACACCGACTTCCTGCGTGAGCTGTACATCTCGTTCCGTTGGGCGGAACTCGAGGCCGCCGGCTGGCCCGAGGCCACGCGGCGCAGTTTCCTGGCCGACCAGTTCCGGCTGCAGGACAACCACTACACCACCCATTACACCACCACCGCCTTCCTGATCATCACGCAGAACGGCGCGCCGGTGGGGCGGCTGTATATCGACCGGGGCGGCGTGCACGAAATCCGGCTGGTGGATATCATCCTGGTGCCGATGCTCACCGGCCGGGGCATCGGATCGGCCATCATCCGGGTCCTGCTCGACGAAGCCGCGCGCACCGGCCGCTATGTCGGGCTGCATGTGGAAAGCTACAACCCGGCCCGGCGGCTGTATCAGCGGCTCGGCTTCGTCGATCGCCGACTTGAAGGCCCCTATTTCTATATGAGCTGGGGAGATTTTCCCGCCGATGCCGGCACGGTCGCCGGAGATGGGGTTCAGCTGAACACGATCTGATACCGCACCGTCCCGTCGGGATTGCGGCCGATCGGCACCATGAACAGGCGCATCTGGCCCATGGTTTCGTGCGAGAGCAGAACCTCCTGGCCGTCGATGGCGATGTCCGTCCGGCTGCCGTCCAGAAACAGGCTGAACCGTTCCCGATCGAAGCTCGGCAGTGGAGGCTTGCGGGTCACGCTTCTGAGCGTGAGCCGTTCGATCAGAACCCCCGCTTCGCCCGAGGGGATATCGAAGGGGTGGGTGGCGGCGGCTTCAAATTCGTCGGCGGTGAGGTCGAGGGGGGCGCGCATGATCATCCCTTATGCACCTAATTTTGGGCTATTTTCGCGACGATTTACAGGATATTATCGCTTGAGTGTAGGGTGACAGGACCATACGGATCAAGATACCATGCTTTGTGCACTTGTGGCGCATCGGGTCCTGAAAAGCGGTAACGTGACCAGATGGGGTGTATTATGAAAGAAGGCCGATACATCGGAAGCAGTATTGCCGAGAACGTGCTTTCGCATGCAGACAACGACGGAGCTGTTTGGAGTAAGCCTGTTATGGTTGTAGTGAAGTCCAAGGACTTCACATTGGGGTCTGTGTATGTAAGTTTCGCGGATGGTGGCTATAATGGATCTTGAGATGGTTTTGAAGATGAGGTGACGATTATTGACTGATCGAGACAGTCTTTGACGCATATGTTAAGGTTCAAAATATGCCTCTTTGCCTAAATTCTGCCGAAAAGATTCGATTTATTTTTCTGACATTTTTATTTTATTTGCATATTTCGATCGGAGGTTATTTAATCTAAGAGTTGTGGAGATGATTGCATATGCCTCACAGCGCGATGCGATAGCTGCCAAGGCACTTAAAATGTGGTCGGCCCACGGTCCCGATAGCTTTATCCCCGCGAGGATGACGGACGATGGATCCATTTATCGGAGAAATTCGCATTTTCCCGTTTGGTTTTGCGCCGACAGGGTGGATGCCTTGTGAAGGCCAGGAGCTGCAGGTGAGCCAGAATCAGGCGCTTGCTGCCCTGCTCGGGAACACCTATGGCGGGAACTGGCCGACCACTTTTAAGCTGCCGGACCTGCGTGGCCGGGCGCCCCTGGGCCAGGGCCAGCACAATGGCTTCAGCTACAGCATGGGCAATAATATCGGCAGCCAGACGGTGACTTTGACGGTCGGCCAGCTGCCGCAGCACACGCATACTTTGTCGGCCCTTTCCACCGAGGCCGCGGTGCCTATGCCGACGACCAGCTCAGGCGTCGGGATGATGCTCGCCAACACGCGCGAGAATCCTACCCAACCTGATGGGCCAGAGATTTATTTGACGCCGTCGCCAACTGCAACCCTGACGCCACTTCGCCCTGAGGCAGTGACATCGACGGGGGGTGGCCAGGCGCATCCGAACGAGCAGCCCAGCCTGGCGGTGTATTATTGCATCGCAACCACCGGGCTGTGGCCGCCGCGGTCCTGAACCCGACCATCATCTCTGCGGCCGGTCATGCCATCACCGGATCGGTGTGCACAACCGGTTGATAGATCTTCATCGACAGGATGAGACATCATGGACGGATTTCTGGGCGAAATCAGGATGTTCGCCGGCAATTACGCGCCGGAAGACTGGGCCATCTGCAACGGCGCGCTGCTGCCCATCGTGGGCAATGAGGCGCTTTACTCGCTGCTCGGCGTCAAATATGGCGGCGATGCGGTGACCAATTTTGCGTTGCCGGATCTGCGCGGCCGGATGGCGGTGCATGCCGGCCAGGGGCCGGGCATGCCGTTTCTGCATCCGCTGGCGCAGCAATTCGGCAGCGAGACGGTGACGCTGACCGAGGCGATGATGCCGGCGCACAGCCATAGCTGGCAGACCTATCCGCAGCCCTCAACCACCGAGGCGCCCCAGGCGCAGATGCTGGGCACCAATGTGCCGACCAGCACGACGCCGACTTTCTCCGGTATCTACAGGACCACGGCATCCACCCCGACCACGATCGGGCCGATGGCGTCTCAGATGATCGGGTCGACCGGGCTCGGCGGCGCGCATGCCAATATCATGCCCGGGCTGGTCATCAGCTTCATCATTGCCCTGAAGGGCAATTACCCGACCCGTCCGTGAGGAGAAGGCGATCATGGCAGATCCGTTCTACGGTGAAATCCGCGCATTCACGTTCGCCTTCGCGCCGGCCAACTGGGCCTACTGTGCCGGGCAGGAGATCCAGATCCAGCAGTATCAGGCCCTGGCGGCGGTGATCGGCACGATGTATGGCGGCAATCTCAGCCAGAACAAGTTCAACCTGCCCAATCTGCAGGGCCAGGTGGCGGTCGGGTCCGGAACCGGTGTCGGGCTGACGCCGCGTGTGGTTGCCCAGCAGATCGGGACCGAGACCGTGACACTGGCGATCTCGCAGATCCCGCCCCACACGCATACTGGTCAAGGGCTCAATGAAACGGTTCTCACCGACCCGACGCTGACGCCATCGAGCGCCGCTATACTGGGACGGACTGTGGGTGGTGCGGCCTACGCGCCCTACCCGAACCCGCTGCCGTCGCCGTCGCCGGTGGTGATGATGGATGTGCGCAGCCTGACCCAGATCGGCAGCTATCAGGCGCATGAAAACCGGCAGCCGGCGCTGACGCTGAATTTCTGCATCTGTGTGTATGGCGAGGTCTTCCCGGTCCGGCCGTCCTGACCGGGGACGCTTTCAACATCCTCAGGGGCCGGGGGCGGCAGGCCGTCTCCGGCCCCTGACGCGTTGCGGCCGTGACAATGGCCACGTCAGTCGGGCCCTGTGGATCTGCGGTCTTGCAGCGCGATGTCGTCCCGCGACATGTTGAAGAGGCTGCGGCCCCGGTGGCCGCACCTCCGGCGTGACCGAATGACGACAAAGAGGGCGAGATCATGTCCGACGCCACCTCCCGATCCGGCCCCGGCGGCGCGAAGCCGAAGGGGGCGCTGGTCTGGGACCTGCCGACCCGCCTGTTCCACTGGCTGCTGGCCGCAGCCGTGATCGGGGCCTGGGCGACGGGTGAAGGCCCGCGCCAGGTTCATGTCTGGTGTGGCTATGCGATCATCGTGCTGATCGTCTTCCGCCTGATCTGGGGGGTGATCGGCGGTCGCCACGCCCGGTTCACCGATTTCGTGCGCGGGCCGACGGCGGTGGCCCGGCATCTGCGCGAGCTGCGCGATGCGAAGGCGGCGCCGCCCGAGGCCGGGCACAATGCCGCCGGCGGCTGGATGGTGCTGCTGCTGCTGGGGCTGATCGGCCTGCAGGTGACGCTCGGCCTGTTCACCGACGACGACATCCTGTTCGTGGGCCCGCTGGGGGAACTGGTGTCGTATGACACCCGCCTGCAGATCACCGCGATCCACCATGTGCTGGGCAATATCCTGCCCTGGGTGATCGGCCTGCATGTGGCGGCGGTGCTGCTTTACTGGATCGCCCGCCGCCAGAACCTGATCCGGCCGATGATCACCGGCTACAAGCCCTGGGTGTCGCCGGTCGAGGTGAAGCCGCTGCCGCCGCGGGCGGGCTCTCTGCCCCGCGCCGTCCTGGCCCTTGCGGTCGGAATCGCCGTCGTGGTGGCGATCATGGTCTGGGGCGGCTAGGGGGCCGGCATCTTCTGCTGACAGAGACCCTTTTTCCGACAAAGAAACGGCGACACCGCGCGGTGTCGCCGTTTCTTTGTCGGGGAGATGCGGTTTACTTCCCGCGATAATCGTTGTGGCAGGCGCCGCAGGCCTTGCCGACATCACCGAAGGCGGCCGCAACGGCATCCATGTCGCCCGACCGGCCGGTATCGGCCAGCTCCTGCGCGGCCTGGCGGAAATTGCGGGCGGCCGCTTCGAAGCCCGCGCGGTCGGTCCAGACGGTGGCCAGCGCCTTGGTGTCGCCGCTGTCCGATCCGGCGGGGAACAGCGACGGGATGCGCTCGGCATAGGCGATCATCGCCTCGGCGGGGGCGACCACGGCGTCGGCCGGGCCGCCGCCCTCCACCGTCGCCTTCACGGCGCCCAGCTGCTTGCGGATGGCCTGGAAGCCGTCCTGGCGTTCCTTGATCACATCGGACTGGGCGTAGGCAACGCCGGCCGCGATGGTGACGGTCAGGGCGCAGGCCGCGCCGATCCTGGTCAACAAGGTCATCTGTCTCGTCCTCGTGGAGGCGTCATCGCCTTCGTGGGCCGGCCGGTTGTCGGGGTGGCCATGCCGTGAACTACGGTCGTAATCCCGCGACGGATCACGGAACGCACACAGTCTAGCCTGTTGCTGTGAATTTTCCCGTGCGGAAGACCACAAGATCGATCTTGTGCGGCAGCCTGCGGCATTCCGTCGCGGATCAGGCGCCCAGGTCCGCGCTTTGGCACAGATCAAGGCGGGTTCACGGTGCAAGACCTAGTCTTGCAACCGCCGGACGGGGTCCGGCAGCCGGGATGCCGTACCCAGGTCCGCAAAGGGGCAGGCATCGACCGGTTGTCTTCACAAAAAGAAGCACCGGCTCGTCCCCCGCAGCCGGTCATGAAGATCGGGAAGGCACATCCTATGTCGCTCTCGTTGCCGCGCCTCAGGAACGCCACCATCGGCCTCAGGCTTGCCGTGATGGTCGGGCTCTCCGCCATCGGCCTTCTGGCGCTTGCGATCATCGGCGCCTTCGACCAGCGTGCCCAGATGCTGGAAGATCGCGAAAGGCTGGTACGCTCCTCGGTGGATGCCGCGGCCGCCATCGTTGTGGCCGAAGTGAAGCGCGCCACCCCCGCCACCGCCGATCAGGCCAAGGCTGCGGCGCTGCGGGCGCTGGAGGCCATGCGCTTCAATGATGGTGAATATGTCTGGGTCAACGATCTGGACTATCGGATGGTGATGCATCCTATCCAGCCGCGGCTGAACGGCCAGGATATGAGCGACTTCAAGGATCCGACCGGCGACCTGATCTTCCACAAGATGGTCGACGCGGCCACCGGGCCGGAAAAGTCGGGGCTGCTGACCTATCACTGGCCGCGCCCGGGCGGAACCGAGCCGGTGGAGAAGCTGTCCTATGTGAAGCTGGTACCGGAATGGGGCTGGGTGATCGGCTCGGGCGTTTATATCGACGACCTGAATGCCGAACTTGAAGCGGCGATGCTGCGCAATGCCCTCTGGGCCGGCGGGCTGGCCCTGGTTCTGATCGGGCTTGCCACTCTCAACGCCCGTGGTCTGTCGCGTGAACTGCGTGGCCTTACCGACGGTATGCGCCGGCTGGCCGACGGCGATGTGACGGTCGAGATCAGCGGCGCCGACCGCAGGAATGAACTGGGCGAGATGGCGCGCGCGCTGGAGGTTTTCCGCGACAACGCCCGTGAGCGCCAGCGCCTGCAGGCAGAACATGATGCCGATCAGGCCGCCCGCAATGCCCGTGCCGCCCGGATCGAGGCGCTGGTGCGCGATTTCGATCTGGAGATCGCCGAACTGGTCGACCAGGTCGCCGGGGCCGCCAACGAGCTTGAATCGACCGCGGTCGAAATGACCCGCATCGCCGAACAGACCAATGCCCATGCCGGCTCGGCCTCGGCTGCAACCGAACAGACCTCGACCAATGTCCAGACCGTCGCGGCTGCGACCGACGAACTCACCAGCTCGATCCGCGAGATCGGCCGGCAGGTGACCGAAAGTGCGCGCATCACCGCCCTGGCGGTGCGCGAGGCCGATGCCACCGCCTCTACCGTCCACGGCCTGGCCGAAGCGGCCGACCGGATCGGCCGGGTGGTCGACCTGATCAACGGCATCGCCGCCCAGACCAATATGCTGGCGCTGAATGCCACGATCGAGGCAGCGCGCGCCGGCGATGCCGGCAAGGGCTTCGCCGTGGTTGCGGCCGAGGTGAAGAACCTCGCCCGCCAGACCAGCCAGGCGACCGAAGAAATCGCCGCCCAGATCCGCGCCGTCCAGGCCGAGACCGATGCGGCGGTGGATGCCATCGGCGGTATCGGCCGTCGGGTGTCGGAAGTCGATGCCATTGCGACCACCATCGCCTCGGCGGTGGAGCAGCAGGCAGCCGCCGCGACCGAGATCGCCCGCAGCATTTCCGAAGCGGCCAACGGTACCCGCGACGTGGCGGAAACCGTGGTCAAAGTCTCGGCCGAGGCCAGCCGCACCGGTGCCGCCGGCCGGCAGGTGCTCACCGCCGGTGGCAGCCTGGCCCAGCGTGCCGACGTGCTGCGCGGCGACGTTACCCGCTTCATCGAAGAGGTGAAGGTGGCCTGAGGAGGGCCACCCGCCGCCTGCAACGAAGAACGCCCCCGTCACCCGAAGGTGGCGGGGGCGTCTTCGCGCCGGACCGGAGCTTGGATCGGAACAGGACCGGCGAAGGAAAGCGAGACGGGCCGATCAGGCGGCGTAACGGTCGATGGCCAGATCGTGGGTGTCGATATCGGGCCGGTCGCCCGAGATCAGATCGGCCAGCACCCGGCCCGAGCCGCAGGACATCGTCCAGCCCAGCGTGCCATGGCCGGTGTTGAGCCAGAGGTTGCGATATTTCGTGCCGCCGATGATCGGCGTGCCGTCCGGCGTCATCGGGCGCAGACCGCACCAGAAGCTGGCCGCCGCCACGTCGCCGCCCTCGGGGAAAAGATCCGAGACCGAATGTTCCAGCGCCTTGCGACGACCGTCGCGGAGGGCCAGGTCGAAGCCGGCGAGTTCGGCGGTGCCGCCGACCCGGATCCGGTCGCCCAGCCGGGTGATGGCGATCTTGTAGGTCTCGTCCATCACGGTCGAGACCGGTGCCAGCTGGCTGTTGGTGATCGGTACCGTGATCGAATAGCCCTTCACCGGATAGATCGGCGCCTTGATGCCGATCTGCTTCAGCAGCAGCGGCGAATAGCTACCCAGCGCCACCACATAGCGATCGGCGGTCAGCACGCCGCGGCTGGTCGAGACGCCGGTGATCCGGTCGCCTTCGGCTGCAAGCGCCTGGATGCTGGTGTCGTAGAGGAAGGTGACGCCCAGGCGCTCGGCCTCGGCGGCCAGGTTCTGGGTGAAGATGTGGCAGTCGCCGGTCTCGTCGCCCGGCAGGCGCAGCCCGCCCACGAATTTGTCGCGCACGCGGGCGAGGCCCGGCTCGGCCCTGATGCAGCCGTCGCGATCCAGCACTTCGAAGGCGACGCCGCTGTCCTTCAGCACCTTCACGTCGCCATCGATGCCGTCCAGCTGCTCCTGCTTGCGGAACAGCTGCAGCGTGCCCATGGTGCGCTCGTCATAGGTGATGCCGATCTCGGCGCGCAGCTCCTTCAGGCAGTCGCGGCTGTATTCGGCGATGCGCACCATGCGGGCCTTGTTCACCGCATAGCGCTCGCTGGTGCAGTTGGCCAGCATCTGCGCCAGCCACGACCACTGATGCATCGACAGCTTGGGCCGGATCTTCAGCGGCCCATGCTCCATGGTCAGCCACTTGATCGCCTTCAGCGGCACGCCCGGCCCGGCCCAGGGGGCCGAATAGCCGGGAGAGACTTCCCCCGCATTGCCGAAGCTCGTCTCCATCGCCGCCGCCGGCTGGCGGTCGACGACGGTGACCTCATGCCCCTTGCGGGCCAGATAATAGGCCGACGCGACACCAAGGACGCCGCTACCGAGGATGATGATCTTCACAGGCTCTGCCCAGTCTTCGAAGGTGGCGGCGGGGCCGCCGGGGTGCGTGGGGTGTGGGGTGTGGGTGGCGGGACGGCTGGTGCGGTGCTCAGCCGTTCAGGTAGCGGCGGTGATAGCGGTTGCCCAGGCTGGTCAGCACCTCGTAGCCGATGGTGCCGGCCAGGGCCGCCACAGCATCCGGGGTCTGATCGGGGCCGATCAGCTCGACCAGGCTGCCGGGCTTCACGGCCTCGGAGGGCAGGTCGGTCACGTCGACGGTGATGCTGTCCATCGACACCCGGCCGGCGATCGGGGCCGCCCGGCCGTCGACCAGGACGGCGCCGCGGCCGCTCAGGCTGCGCAGCCAGCCATCGGCATAGCCGACCGAAACGGTGGCGATGCGGGTCGGCCGGTCGGCACGGAAGCGCCAGGAATAGCCGACATGGGCACCCGCCGGGATCTCGCGGGTCTGCACCACCTTGGCCATCAGCCGGACCACGTTCTTCATCGGGTTGGGCAGATGCGGCTGCGGGTTCAGGCCGTAGAGCGCCGCACCCGGCCGGGCCAGATCGAACTGATAATCCGGGCCCAGGAAGATGCCGCTCGAATTGGCGAAAGAGGCGGGGGCGTCGGGCAGCAGCGCCTTGCGGCGGCGGAAATTCGCCAGCTGCTCGGCATTGGCAGGATGGTCGGGCTCGTCGGCACAGGCCAGATGGCTCATCACCGCCTCGACGATGATGCCGTCCAGCAGGTCGGGCGCAGCGGCGATGCGGGTGACGTCGGCTTCGGGCAGGCCCATGCGCGACATGCCGCTGTCGATCTGCACGAAGGCCGGCAGCCGTCGGCCCAGCGCCCGGGCAAGACCACCCCAGGCCTCGATCTGCTTCATGGAATTCAGCACCGGTACAAGCCCGGCATGGGCGCAATCGGCTTCCGCACCCGGCATCGGCCCGTGCAGCACCATGATCGCGCAGTCGTCGGGCAGTGCCTGCCGCAGGGCCAGGCCTTCATCCAGATGGGCGACGAAGAAATGCCGGCAGCCGGCCTCATGGAAGACCGGCGCGATCCGTGCGGCCCCCAGACCATAGGCATCGGCCTTGACCACCGCCGCGCAGGCCCGCCCGCCAAGGCGGTTGCGCAGCGCCAGGTAATTCTCACGAAGGGCGGCAAGATCGATGGTGAGGAAGGCCCCGGCGCGGGCTGCTGCGGCATCTTCCGCGGTGCGGGGGCGTGTCGTCTCCCGGTCGGACAGGGCGGCGCTGACGCTCACATTCATGGCATGCGGCTTTCGATCGGCGGTCGGCTCGGGCGGGGATGGCACTCCACACAGCGTATGAACAAAGGTCGTCGATTGTCTTGCCGATCTGTCGCAGAATCATTGAAGATATCGGGCTATACACAATTTTCTGCGAAGGAAACCGCAGATCATGCCGCCGCATCTCGACCCGGTCGACGACCGCATCGTCCGCCTGCTCAGAAAGGATGGCCGCATGAGCAATGCGCGCCTCGCCGAGGCCGTCGGGCTGTCGCAATCGGCCTGCCTCAGGCGCCTGAGACTGCTGGAGAAATCCGGGGTGATCCGCGGCTATACCGCGCTCATCGATCTGCCCGCCGACGAGGAACCGACGGTGGTCATCGTCCAGATCACCCTGGAGCGCCAGACCGAGGAGGTGCTGAACCGGTTCGAGATGGCCGTCCGCCGCTGCCCCGAGGTGCGGGAGTGCTATCTGATGACCGGCCTGTCGGACTATCTGCTCCGCGTGGAAACCGAGGATGCGGCCGCCTATGAGCGCGTCCACAAGGAGGTGCTCTCACGCATGCCGGGCGTGGCACGCATCCAGTCGAGCTTTGCGATCCGGACGGTGATCCGCAACCGGCAGCCGGTGTGAGCGGCTGCCGGTGCGGCCCCCCCGGTCAGGCGGTGCGCATTTCTGCCAGGAAGCCCGTGACCTCGTGCCTGAGGCTCTCTGCCTGACGGGCAAGCTGGCCGGCGGCAGCGAGCACGTCTTCCGCAGCCTGTCCCGTCTGGGAGACCGCATCGCTGACGCCTGCGATATTGCCCGAGACCTCGGCAGTGCCCGCGGCGGTCTGCTGAACGCTGCGGGCGATATCGCGGGTTGCGGCCCCCTGTTCCTCGACGGCCGAGGCGATGGTGGTGGCGATGCCCCGAATCCGGCCGATCGTGCCGCCGATCGACCGGATGGCGGTGGCGGTGTCGCCAGTGGCCGACTGGATGGCCGCAATCTGGCTGCTGATCTCGTCCGTTGCCCGGGCGGTCTGGCCAGCCAGATTCTTCACCTCCGAGGCAACGACCGCAAAGCCCTTGCCGGCCTCGCCGGCACGCGCCGCCTCGATGGTGGCGTTCAGCGCCAGAAGGTTGGTCTGAGCCGCGATATCGCTGATCAGACCGGTGACGTCGCCGATCCTCCGGGCGGTATCGACCAGACTGGTCACCAGGGCGTCAGTCCTCTCTGACTCCGTCACGGCCTCACCCGATATGGTCGAGGACAGCGTCACCTGCCGGCCGATTTCGTCCACTGACCCTGACAGTTCCTCGGTCGCGCCGGCGACTGCCTGAACATTGCCCGAGACCTGCTCAGAGGCGGCGGCGACCACGCTCGCCTGGCGACCCGCCGTCTCTGCCGCCCGGGTCATCGCCACTGCCGTCGCTTCCATCTCGGTCGCTGCCGAGGCCAAGGCAGCGACGATGTCGCCGACCCGAGTTTCGAAGCTCTGCGCAAGCTGCAGCTGGGTGTGGCGACGTTCCTCGGCGAGGCGCTGCTCGCTCGCCTGACGCTCGGCGCGAAGGCGTTCCATCTCGATCGCATTGTCCTTGAAGACCTGCACGGTGGCGGCCATCTCGCCCACCTCGTCACGGCGACCGGTACCGTCGATCCGCGTGGAGAGGTTACCGGCTGCAAGCTCGGCCATGGCTGTGCGCAACCGGCCAAGCGGGCGGGTGATGTCGCGATCGATCAGCCCGGCGATCACCACCACCAGGATCAGGATGCCCCCGCCGACTCCGGCGGTCTCCACCAGCCTTTCGCGGACGTCGGCGCGGAGATCATCGGTGAAGGCCCCGGAGATGAATACCGCATCGAAGGGCGCGAAGTGGCGGACGAAGGAGACCTTGGGCTGCGGCGTATCGACACCCGGCCGCACGCCCTTGAAGGTGATGGTGCCGGTGTCGCCGGCCCGGAGCACGGCGGAGATGAGATCGGTGATCGAGTTGCCCTCGGCATCCCGCGCCGGTGCCGGCTTGCCCTCACGATCGGGCAGCGCGCCATGGGCGAGTACGACACCGCCGGACGTGAGCACGGTGATGAACCCGTCGCCGGCGTCGAAGCGCATGGTGTGAACGGCGGTGCGCAGCTGCTCCAGCGCGTCCTGGCGGCCAAGATTGCCCGCGGTCACCTGCCGGTCCAGCCCGGCAGCCAGGCTGACGGCCATATCCACCGCCGCTTCGAGCTTGGCGACCCGGTCGGCATACATCCGGCGCTCCAGCGCGCGGGCGTCGATCAAGGCAAGGGAGACCAGTCCGGCCACGAACAGCGCCAGGAGCAGCGCGAGTTTGGTCCGGATCCGCAGACGACCCAGAAGCTGCATGTCGATGGGTTCCCGATGAGTGCTGCGGCAGGGTGCATGGCCGGTGCCGCTGATTGATGCGTCAATCACATACAAACATGAAATATGCTAACGAATTGCATTCAGTCGGCCTGGCACCCTGGCTGATGCGGGATGCCCTGTCCGATGGCGGATGGCGGGCAACCGCCGGCCCGGGAACTCTGCGCGTCATCGATAACCCGTGAGAGAGGGCGACCGATGTCGCAGCTTGAGGGAAAGGTGGCGATCGTGACCGGGGCGAGTTCCGGGATCGGTTATGAGGCCGCGAAACTGTTTGCGGCCGAAGGCGCGCGACTGGTGGTGGTCGCCCGCCGGCGCGAGGAACTCGACCGGCTGGTGGAAGAGATCGCCGCCCGGGGTGGGGAAGCGGTGGCGGTCGCAGGGGATGTGCGCGACGACGCCGTGGCCCGGGCGGCGGTCGAGGCCGCCGAGGGGCAATTCGGCGGGCTCGACATTGCGTTCAACAATGCGGGTCTGACCGGACCGGCGGTGCCGGTGACCGGGCTCGACGAGGCGGACTGGCGGATGGTGCTGGACGTGAACCTGACCGCCGCCTTTCTGGGCGCGCGGCACCAGATTCCGGCGATGATCGCCCGCGGCGGCGGTTCGCTGATCTTCACCGCCAGCTTCGTGGGCGCCGTGGTCGGTTTTCCGATGATGGGCGCCTATGCGGCGGCCAAGGCCGGTGTGGTCGGCCTCACCCGGGCGATCGCGGCGGAATACGGGCAGCAGGGCATTCGGGCGAATGCGCTGCTGCCCGGCGGCACCGACACGCCGATGGGGCGTGCCGCCATGCCCGACCCCGCGATCCGCGCCCATGTCGAAGGGCTGCATGCGCTGAAGCGTCTGGCCGAGCCCGCCGAGATCGCCCGCTCGGCGCTCTATCTGGCCGGCAACATGTCGAGCTTCACCACCGGCACCGCGCTGGTGGTCGATGGCGGGGTCTCGGCGGTGCGCTGAGATCAGTCGTCCAGCGGGATCCAGATTTCGTAGCCGCCATCGCCGGTGGCACCGTCGAAGCTTTCGGGATAGCGCTCGAAATCCGGCGCCCGGGCCGGGGTCACGCAATGGGTCGGCAGCCAGTGGTTCCAGATGGTGTGGACCAGGTTGCGGATCTCGGAGATGTGCCCCGGCCAGGCGAAGACCAGATAGCTGCGCGCCGGCAGTTCCAGGCGGGTCAGCTCTGCCGGCAGGCCGTCGAAGCCGGAGACCTGGGCACCGGCCAGATAGTCGAAGCCGCCTTCGGCATCCCCGGCATAGCACACCCCCAGTGATACGCCGTCCAGCCGTCCGGGCAGGGGCTCGTATTCCATGACCAGTTTCTGCCAGAGGGCCGGAATGGTGCCGATGGTGCTGAGGTCGTAATGGCCGCTGAGGCCGGCGACGCGCAAGGGGCCGAGGCGTTCGGTGCGCGGGGGCGGCAGGTTCTGAAGGATGGTCGGTTGCATGATCGCGGTCTCCGGAAGCGGGAAGCGGGATGGGTCGGCGAGGGCTGCCGTGCGAAACCGGTCGGGCGGAAGCCCGAAGCGGCTGCGGAAGGCACGGGTAAAGGCGGCGTGAGAGCCGTAGCCGCAGGCCAGCGCCACGGTCAGGATGTCCGGTGCGCCGGCCGCCAGCTGACGGGCCGCGGCGAGCAGGCGCACCTCGCGCAGCCGGCCGGTCACCGTGCCGCCGTTGGCGGCGGCAAAGGCCCGGCAGAGGTGAAAACGCGACACGCCGGCAACCTCGGCCATGCGGTCCAGGTCCAGCGCCTCGCGATAATGGCCGTCGATGAACCAGAGCACCCTGTCCACCGGCGTATCGGCCATGCTTTGCCTCTCCTCGACATTCTCGACCACATGATGATGGCATGATCGGCCGGGGCCGGTTTGATCGCGCTTGCCGTCATCGCCACTCTTTCCGGAGAAGGCGACTCTTTCCGGAGAAAGCGACCGGGGCCATCACGAAGGACAGGTTCAATGACGCCGGCTGACGACCCTTATGATCTTGCGCGCTTCGTGACCGCCCAGGCGCCGGTCTTCGATCAGGCACTGGCGGAGCTGCGGGCAGGCGCGAAACGCAGCCACTGGATGTGGTTCATCTTCCCGCAGCTGCGCGCCCTTGGCCGCAGCCCCACGGCGCAGCGCTATGGCATCGGCGATGCCGACGAGGCCCGGGCCTATCTTGCCCATCCGGTGCTGGGCCCGCGACTGGTCAGTGCGGTGAAGACGGCGACCGCCGCCCCCGCCGCATCGCTGCACGCGCTTTTCGGCAGCCCGGACGACCTGAAATTCCGGTCCTGCGTCACCCTGTTCGGGACCGTCTCAGAGGTACCGGTCTTCCAGGCCGCCCTGGACCGCTGGTGTGGCGGGATGCCCGATCCCGCCACATGCGATCTGCTCGCCTGATCCGGTCCCCGGATCCTCAGGCTCTGATACCGGCCAGGAAGCGGTCGAGCTGGGTCTGCAGGGCCCCCGCCTGCCGCGACAGCTCTTCCGATGCACCGAGCAGCTGGGCGGCGGCGCTGCCGGTGCGCGAGGCCGCTTCGCCGACGCCCGCGATCGCCTCGCTGACTTCGCCGGTGCCGCGCGAGGCCTGATCGACATTGCGGCCGATTTCGCCGATGGCCGCATTCTGTTCCTCAACCGCGGCGGCGATGGTTGCGGCGATGCCGTCGACCTCGCGGATCGCCGCGGCGATCCCCTGGATGGCGCCGACGGCGTCGCGGGTGACCGCCTGGATGTCGGTGATCTGGGCGGCGATGTCGCCGGTGGCGGTCGCCGTCTGGGTGGCCAGCGACTTCACCTCGTTCGCGACCACGGCGAAGCCGCGGCCGGCATCGCCGGCGCGGGCCGCCTCGATGGTGGCGTTGAGCGCCAGCAGGTTGGTCTGTTCCGCGATATCGGAGATCAGCTTCACCACATTGCCGATCCGCTCGGCCTTCTCGCGCAGGCCCTGGACGACGGCATTGGTGCCCTCGGCCTGATCTGCTGCCGCGCGTGCCTTGACCGCGCTTTCCTCGATCCGCCGGCCGATCTCGTTGCTCGATGCCGAAAGCTGGCCAGTGGCGGCGGCGACGGTCTGAACATTGGTCGAGGCGGATTCGGCCGACCGCAGCACCTGATGTGCCCGGCGTTCGGTGTCTTCGGCGGTGCCCGAAAGGGCGCGGGCCGAGCTGCGGAGCTGGTCCGCCGAGCCCGAGAGCCCCGTCACAACGCCCTGAACCTGGTTTTCGAAGCTCTGGGCGAGGCTTGCCATCTCGGCCTTCTTGCGCGCCTGGGCGTCGCGCTCGGCGGATTCCTGCCGGGCCCGGAAGTCGGCCGCCTCGATCGCATTGGCCTTGAAGACCGCGACCGCGCCGGCGATGTCGCCGATCTCGTCGCGGCTGGCGACTTTCGGCACCTCGACGGTCAGGTCGCCGCGGGCGAGGGTGAGCATCACCCCGGTCAGCCGGCGCAACGGCCTGAGCGCCGCCACCGACCAGAGGCCGAAGAGCAGGCCCACCGCCAGCGCCGCCGCACAGGCGATGATCATCAGCTGGCGGAAGCCGCTCGCCTTCGCTGCCGCAATGGCGCCCGCCTCCTGGTTCTTGACCTCCTGCAGGTCGATGAAGGCATTGATCGCCGCCAGCCAGTCAGTGAAGGCGGGGCGTGCGCCGGTGATCAGAACCTGGGTTGCGCCGGCGGTGTCGCCGGCCTCGCTCAGCCGGATGATCTGTGCAGCCATTGGCATCGTTCGGGCTTCCACCGCCTTGATCCGGTCGAGCCGGGTGCGGTCTTCAGCCGTCATCTCCGCGCCGGCGGCGATCATGCCGTCCAGGGCGCGGGCCGCATCGGCATAGAAGCCTTCCAGCCGGCGGATGTCGGCCACGACCTTGCGCCGTTCGGCGACATCCTGGATCAGGACGAGATCGCGCAGGGCGATCGCGCGGTCATGGACGCTGCCCCGGAAATTGATGGCGTGGCGCTGCTTGACCGAATTGACGGTGTTGATCCGGGTGAGGGTGTCGTCGATCGTATCGACCTGAGAGATACCCACGGCCGTAAGCGCCGCCAGCATCATGAGCAGGACGGCGAAGCCCAGGATCTGCCTGACGCGCAGGCTGGTAGCGGTAAGGAACTGCATCGGGCGCCTTGCAACGGAGGTGGACGCGGCAGAAGACGAGACTTCAGGATCACCCGTCCGGTCAAGCCTTCATCGCTGCAACGCTGCGTTCCTCTCCCGGATCTTGTATCTGAGCGAGCGGTCACTTATGTCCTTGAGCTGTGAATGCGAGTGCCGCCAGCCCCGAGGCGCCGGTGAGCACCACGGCCATCGCCAGCGTCTGCGGCAGAGGCAGGGCCGTCACCAGCAATGTGGCGAGCGCCGCCATGGCCATCTGCAGGAAGCCGAGCAGGGCGGAGCCGAGGCCGGCCCGGCTGCCGAAGGGCTGCAGGGTGATCGCGGTGCCGAGCGGGTTGACCAGCCCCATCCCGAACAGGAACACCGAAAGCGCCGCCGTAAAGATGGCGATCCCGGGCGTGCTGCCGCCTGCGGCCAGCGCCAGGCCGCCGGCGAGCGCGAGCAGGGTGCCGGCACGGGCGACACGGCCGGCGCCGAAGGCATGGGCCAGGCGCGGTGCGGCGAAGCCGGCGCCGAACACGACGAAGACGGTGGCGGCGAAGAACAGCCCCAGTTCCAGCGAGGTGAAACCCATGCCGGTCATCAGGATGGCCGGGGTGGCGCCGAAGAAGGCATAAAGCCCGCCGAGCACCAGCGAGACGGCGCTGGCCGGCAGGATGAAGCGGCGATCGCGGGCAAGTTCAACATAGGCCCGGGCGATGCCGCCGATGCCGGCAGGACGGCGGCGATCGGCCGGGTGGGTCTCCCCCACCACGGTCAGATGGGCGATGGCAAGCAGGATGCCCGCCACACCCACAAGCACGAAGGCCGCCCGCCAGCCGAAGGCCGTGTCGAGCGCGCTGCCCAGCAGCGGCGAGAAGCCTGGCGCCGCCGCCATGGCGACCATGGTCAAGGCCAGCGCCCGGGCCAGGGCCTCGCCGTCAAAAAGGTCACGGGCGATGGCGCGGGAAAGTACCGAGGCGGCACAGACGCCGGCCGCCTGGATGACGCGGCCGATGATCAGGATGTTGAAGTCCGGCGCCGCCCAGCAGATGGCCGAGCCGATCACGAACAGGATCAGCCCGCCCAGCACCAGCGGCCGCCGGCCGAAGCGGTCCGAGGCCGGCCCGACCGCCAGCTGGCCGAGGGCGAAGGCCAGGAAGAAACTGGTGAGGGTGAGGCCCAGATCCCGCGCCGGCACATTGAGCGCTGCCGCCATCGAGGGGAAGGCCGGCAGGATGATGTTGGTCGAGAGCGTGCCCAGTGCGGCCAGCCCGGCGAGCAGGGCCAGCATGCCCCCGCTGAGGCGGCGGGGCGCCGCCGTGGCTGCGGCGGGTGTGGCGGTTTCGGCAGCCGACATGGCCGGGCCTCCTGAAGATCAAAACGGCGTTTATATGCTGATTATCATGATTAAGGTCCTGGCTCAGGCCGGGCTCGGGGCCAGATAGCGGGCCGCCGGCCGATCGTGCGACAGGTTGGGAGCAAGCGTCGCCCGGGCGGCGTCATAGGCCGCCCAGTCGGCCGCATCGGGCAGGGACGGAATGGTGACCAGCTCACCCGCGTCCAGCCCGGCCAGGGCCGCATCGACCATGTCGCCGGCCTCCATCACCATATGGGCGGGGAAGTGGTCCAGGCTGCCGCCGGCACGCTCGAAGATCTCGGTGCGGGTGAGGCCGGGCAGTACCGCCTGAAACCGGACGCCGCTGCCGGCGAGTTCGGCTGCAAGTGCCCGGGTCAGCTCCAGCACGAAAGCCTTGCCGGCGACATAGGGGGCGTTCATCCGCTCCGGGATCAGGGCGACCACCGAGGCGAGATTGATGATCGTGCCCCGTCCACGCCCGGCAAAGACTTGTGCCGCGGTCAGCGTCAGCCGCTGCAGGGCCGCTACGTTCAATGCCAGCATCGCATCATAGCCCTGTGGCGGCGTCGCCAGCGCCGGCCCGGCGGGTCCGAGCCCGGCTGCATTGACCAGCAGCGACAGAGCGGTATCCGTCTCGATCCGCGCGGCCACGGCGTTCAGCTCCCCGGGCGCCGCCAGATCGGCGGCCAGAACCTCGACTGCAACTCCGTGGGCTGCGGCAATCCGTTCCGCAGCCGCTTCCAGGCGCGCCCGATCGCGCGCAACCAGGATCAGGTCATATCCGCGTTGCGCCAGCCTCTGGGCGTAAACCGCCCCGATCCCCGAAGAGGCACCCGTGACCAGTGCCGTGCCCGTGCTCGCCGTCATCACTACCTTCCCTCTGCACCGACCGGGCAGCCCGGCCTGGAAATTTACATGATGACTATCATCTAAAAGGGCCGGATCGTCCAGGCTGAAAATCCGTGAGCTGCCACGCTCATCCCAGCCAGAGGGTGAAATTGTAGCGATACCATTCGGCTGGCACGTTGAGGAGCGGATCGACGCCGTGAGACTGGTCGGCATTGACGTCGAACAGGATCGCGCGATTGGGCAGCGGGTCGATGATCCGGACGCCGTCCGGCGTGAAGACGCGGAATTGACCGCCCATATCGGGACGCCAGTCGTCGTTGAAATAGAGCAGCAGGCACAGCCGCCGCTCGTCCGCCCGATCGTCATGGCGGGTGGAAAAATCGTCCAGGCCCATGCGTCGGACCAGCAGATCGGCGATGGAGGTGGTGGTGATCCCGGTCAGGGCCTGCAGCCAGTTCATAAAGTCCGGGCGCCCCGCCAGGATCTTGAAGCTCACGATGGCGAGCATGCCGGGCGCCAGCTCCCGGCCCTTCTTGGGTGCCCGATAGTTTCCGTGGCGGAACAGGCGCCGATCCGCCGGGGCGGCATCGAACCGTTCGGCCGAGGTCAGTTCGCCGCTGGCGTCGACCCCGTAATGGGTCGTCCAGTCGCAATCCGTCCGCAGGCCTTGGGAGATCCGCGCATATCGCTCTGGCAGCAGGACATCGTCCAGTATCAGCATACGGACCGGGTCCGTTTCGAAATCGGCGCGCAGCTGCGATGTCCGCGTGTCGTCGAGGTAGATGGGATTGATCCACTTTTCCAACATCGCTCGGTAAAATTCTCCTGTGAGATGATTTTGTCAGGGGCTGTCGAGCAAGTGCTGCAAGACTGTGATGTGATGCCTGCCCTGTCGGGAAAATATGACGCCTCCGGAGTCCATCGATACTCGTCCATAGGCTATGCTCTGCTGAAGGGAGGCGTAAGGGGCGTCTTTCAGTGCCGAGAATTGGGAGCAGAACATGAGCACGAGCATCGAACGGATTGGCATGCAGGGCGAGGCGACGGCCGATGTGACGAGGGCTTCCGTGAAGCGGGTGTGGTCCGCACCACAGGTGCAGTGCGTGGACCTCGACGTGGTCACCCGGGCGCAGGCCGGTTCCAACTTCGACGGGATCACCGTCTCCTGATTTCTGACGAGGCAGGTGCGGCGATTGCCACCGCCGCACCTGCTGATTTGACGGGAGCGGCCGAGCGCTCCGAAGCAGGTACAGCTGTTCAGGGCCTGACCGGCAGCGTCTGCATCCATCAAATTCCACCATGCGGCCACACATTCCGCTGATTTGACCCATGCCCGCGCGCCCCTCTATCGTTTCGGGCGATGAGGACGGTGGCCTGTTGCGATACCCCTCCGCCATCCGGCGACGTGGCGGCCGCCGTTCTCGTCTGCAGCCGTGCTGCGATCCCCGCCGCATCCGCTTCCGCCCGCGTTGAGGAATTCCCCGAATCATGGCCCTCGATCCCGAAACTCTGGAACAGCTGGTCGGCACCGTCCGGCGCTTCGTGCGTGAGCGGCTGGTGCCGCTGGAGCAGCAGGTCGCCGAGACCGACGAGATCCCGCATGAGGTGGTGGCCGAGATGCGTGAACTCGGCCTGTTCGGCCTGTCGATCCCGGAGGAGTTCGGCGGGCTCGGGCTGTCGATGACCGAAGAGGTGAAGGTCGCCTTCGAGCTGGGCTGGACATCGCCCGCCTTCCGGTCACTGCTCGGCACCAATAACGGCATCGGCGCCCAGGGCATCGTGATGGACGGCACCGCCGAACAGAAGGCGCAGTGGCTGCCCAAGCTCGCTTCGGGTGAGGTGATCGGATCCTTCTGCCTGACGGAACCCGAAAGCGGCTCGGATGCGGCGAGCCTCAGGACCAGTGCCCGGCGCGATGGTGACAGCTATGTGCTGAACGGCACCAAGCGCTACATCACCAATGCGCCCGAGGCCGGCATCTATACGGTGATGGCGCGGACCGACCCCGAGAAGCGCGGGGCCTCGGGCATCTCGGCCTTCATCGTCGAGCGCGGCACACCGGGTCTCACGGTGGCGAAACCCGATCGCAAGATGGGCCAGCGCGGTGCCCATACCGCCGATGTGATCTTCGAGGATTGCCGCGTGCCGGCCTCGGCGGTGATCGGCGGCGTTGAAGGCGTGGGCTTCAAGACGGCGATGAAGGTGCTGGATCGCGGCCGGCTGCACATCGCCTCGGTCTGTGTCGGCGTGGCCGAGCGCCTGATCCATGACGCGCTCAGCTATGCCATGGACCGCCGCCAGTTCGGCCAGCCGATCGCCGAGTTCCAGCTGATCCAGGCCATGCTCGCCGACAGCCGCACCGAGGCCTATGCCGGGCGCTGCATGGTGGAGGACGCCGCCCGCCGCCGTGATGCCGGCGAAGACGTCAACATGCTCGCTTCGTGCTGCAAGCTCTTCGCGTCCGAGATGGTCGGCCGGGTGGCGGATCGGGCGGTGCAGATCCTGGGCGGTGCCGGCTATATCGCCGATTACGGCGTCGAGCGCTTCTATCGCGATGTCCGCCTGTTCCGGCTCTATGAAGGCACCAGCCAGATCCAGCAGATCGTGATCGCCCGCAACATGATCCGCGAGGCCCGTTCATGACCGCCGCTGCCCCTGCTGCGACATCGCGTTTCGAGGATCATGTCGGGGACCCGCATCGCTATCGCCGCCTGCACGAGGTGATGGAGGCGGCCGCCCGCGCCCATCCGGACAAGCCTGCGATCATCCATGACGACGGCCGGATCAGCTTCACCGAACTGATGGCCGAGAGCGAGGCTCTGGCCAGCCGGCTCGACGGCTGGGGCGTGCGGCCGGGGGACCGGCTGCTGGTGGTGTCGGAGAATGCCCCCGCCCTGGTCGGCGCGATCCTGGCCGCCAGCCGCCGCGATGTCTGGGTCATCCCGCTCAATGCCCGGCTGACCGGGGCCGAGGTGGACCGGATCGCGGCCCATTCGGGGGCCCGGCGCATCCTTTATACCAGCGGCGTATCGCCCGAGGCGGCGGCCCATGGCGCACGTGCCGGGGCGGAGGAGATCGATCTGGGCGCGCTCGGCCGGGTGATGCTGTCGCCCGAAAACCCTGAGGCGACGCCCGAGCCGGTGGAAGAGGGCCCGGGGCAGGTGGCGGCGCTGGTCTACACCACCGGCACCACCGGCAATCCCAAGGGTGTGATGATCACCCATGCCAATCTGATTCTGGTGGCGGATGAATCCGGCCGCGGCCGCCAGATCACCCATCGCGACGTGGTCTATGCCGTGCTGCCGATGTCGCACATCTTCGGCCTGTCGTCGGTGCTGACCGGATCGATGATGCGCGGGGCGACGCTGCGCCTGGCGCCGCGCTTCGACCCCGATGCCGTCTTCCGCGCCCTGGCGGACGAGGGCGTCACCATGTTCCAGGGTGTGCCTGCGATGTATCAGCGCCTGCTGGCGGTGCTGAAATCTCGCGGCCAGACGACGATCGCGCGGCCGCATCTGCGCTATTGCTCGGCGGGCGGCTCGCCGCTGGATCCGGCGGTGAAGGCAGCGGCCGAGGCGCTGGTGGGGACGTCGCTCCACAACGGTTATGGCCTGACCGAGACGACCTCTGCCGTGTCGCAGACTACCCCCGCCGAACCGGCCATCGACGACAGCGTCGGCCGGCCACTGCCGAACATGGCGGTGAAGGTGGTCGATGCCGAAGACCGCGACCTGCCCGACGGCCAGGTCGGCCGGCTCTGGATCCACAGCCCCGGGGTGATGAAGGGCTATTACAAGGCGCCGGAGTTGACGGCGGAGGTGATGAAGCCAGGCGGCTGGTTCGACACCGGTGATCTGGCACGCCTGGAGGGGGGGCGGATCTTCATCGCCGGCCGGGCCAAGGAGCTGATCATCCGTTCGGGCTTCAACGTTTACCCGCCCGAGGTGGAGGGGGTGCTGAACGCCCATCCCGACGTGGCGCAGTCGGCCGTGGTCGGCCGCACGGTTCCGGGCAATGAAGAGGTGGTGGCCTTCGTCCAGCCGGTGCCCGGGCGGGTGCTGACCCGTGAGGCGCTTGTCGCCTGGGTCTCGGAGCGGCTGGCGCCCTATAAGCGCCCGGCCGAATTCGTGATCATGGATGCCTTCCCCGCGACCGCCACCGGCAAGGTGCTGAAGGCGCAGCTGAAGGATATGGCCGCGCAGGGTTGATGGTCGGGTTGATGGCGGGGATCAACCCCGATCATCAACCCCGCCTCTGCGCCCGGCATCACCCCGCCGCCCGCCTTTGCCCGGCGGCGCGGCGGGTTTCCAGCCACAGGCAGGCACTGACGATGATCGCCGCCCCCAGGATCGATGCCAGACCCGGCGTCGTCCGCCAGATCGCCCAGTCATAGAGCACGGCCCAGGCGAAGGCGGTGTATTCCAGCGGGGCAACCCGCTGCACCTCGACCCGGGCCAGGGCCCAGGAAATCAGCGCGATTCCGCTGACGCTCAGCCCGGCCACGACCAGATAGCCGGCAAGCTGGGTGGTCGAGACCGGCGTCCAGTCGATCAGCGCCACCGGGATCGCAACCGTGCCCGCCACCAGGTTGGCGCTCAGCGCCAGCGCCCCGATCCCCTCCGACGGCGCCAGCTTGCGGGTGGTCACGATGACGCCGGCATAGCCCACCGTCCCGATCAGGGCCGCCACATAGCCCGTCAGCGGGCCATGGCCCTGACCGTCCTGGACCATCAACCCCGGTGACGCCACCACCAGCACGCCCAGGAAGCCGGCCGAGAGGGCGATGCCCGCCCCCTTGCCCGGCCGTTCGCCCATCAGCGCCCAGGCGAGCAGCACGGTGACGATCGGGGCGGTGAACAGGATGGCATAGGCCTCTGCCAGCGGCAGCAGGGTGAAGGCGGTGAAGAAGCCGAAGCCTGCGATCGCGAGCAGCACGCCGCGCAGCAGATGGGCCCCGGGCCGTGCCAGCCGCCAGGTACTCCGCTCGGGCCTGAGCAGCCACCAGAGCCCGACCCAGGGCAGAGAGGCCGCGGATTTGAGCAGCACGATCTGACCGATGCCATGGTCGCCGCCCAGCAGCTTCACCACGACATCCATGGTCGAGAGCAGGCAGACCGCCAGCAGCATCGCGCCGACCGGCCGGGCCCCGGCGGTTTCCGTCCGGTCAGACGCGCTCATGCGCCGGATCCGAGCGGCAGATCGTAGCGGTATTCGACCGAACGGCTCAGATCGTGAAGCGCGCGGGTGAGGGGGCCGCGTGTGAAGCCCTGCGCCTCGTAGAAGGCATGGCCTTCGGTGAAGCGGGTGTCGGTCCACAGCATCAGATGGCGACCGCCGGCATCGCGGGCGTGTTCGATCGCCCGCACCAGCATCCGGCGGGCAAGGCCGGACCGCCGGGCCCGTGGCGAGACATAGAGCTTGAACAGCTCGAAATGGCCCGCGGGTTCCCCCTCTGCCGCCATCACGGCACAACTGGCCAGGATCGTGTCCGCCGTCGCCGGGGCTGCGGGATCGCCGCCTGCAACCGCCACCCAGGCGGCGCCGCCACGGGCGCCGACATGGCTGGCATAGTGGCGCAGCTCCGGCAGTTCGGCGTCGACATCCAGGATGCAGCCCGGATAGGCGGACCAGCAGAGATCGATCAGCGCGATCAGCCCCTCCCCATCGGCGTCGACGAGTGGCCGGATGACCGGCACCGGCAGCGGGGTGACGAGCGGTGTATGAGCGGGGGCGGCGTCGGGCATGGGGGCGCGTATCCGGCGATGGCGGGGGACGTCTGAAGCCTCGCCCATCTGCGGTCGCGGGTCCATCCAGGATTTCTGGGGGTGAGGGGCAGTGCCGCTGAACCACAGCCGGACCGTCATCCGCGCGTCATGGTTGGTGTGATAGATCGGGCACACGACATCGATGGAGGGCGACATGGCCGGACGCGGCATCTTCAGATCCCTGCGCCTGCGCATCCTGGTGCTGGGCGGCGGTATCCTGATCGTCGGCTTCGGGCTGGCGACCGCCTATGTGCTGCACACCCAGGAAGAGGCGGCCAGGCTTGCGGCCGACCGGATTCTGGCGGAAACCGCAGCCGGTCAGGCGGCGGTGGTGGCCGAAGAGATCGGACGTGCGGTTGCGCTGGCCGAGACCATGGCGGCCGGGCAGACCGGTATGCTGGCGGCCGGCACCACCGATCGTGCGGTCCTGGCGGCGGCACTGCACGGGGTGGTCGCGGCCGAAGCGGGGGTGGTCGGCGGCGGCCTGGGCTGGCAGCCCGGCCTGCCCGACGGCCGGGATGCCGATTTCCGCAACACCGGGCTCGGCGACGCCGACGGCCGGTTCGTGCCCTACATGTCGCGCACTGCCGATGGCGGCGTGGTGACCGAGCCGCTGATCATGGATGCGGCGGCCGATGCCTGGTATGGGGCGCCGATGCGCGCCGGCCGCAGCCTGGTGACCGAACCCTATCTCTACCCCGTCGCCGGCCGGGATGTGCTGATGACCACCGCTGCCGCCCCGATCCTGCGGGCGGGCAAGCCGGTGGGTGTCGCCACCGTCGATCTGGGCCTGGACGACCTCCAGCGCCGGATCGGATCGGCCCGTCCCTTCGGCAGCGGCCAGGTGGCGGGGTTGTCCGCCGACGGGCTCTGGGTGGTGCATCCCGATGACGCGCGGCGCGGCAGGCCGGCGACGGCCCCGGCGATCGCCGGCATCCTGAAGGCCGCGGCCCGCGGCCCCGTGGAGCAGGCAGTCGACGGTGCGGATGTGGCCGGCCCCGCCGGTCCGGTCCTGGTTCGGGCGCTGCCGGTGGATCTGGGCCATGGCGCCGCGAAATGGACGGTGCTGGTCACGGTGCCCGAAGCGGCGGTGTTCGCCGAAGCCCGCGCCGTCGAGCGGCGGCTGTCGATCGGGCTGGTGGTGATCGCCCTCGGCGCCGGCATGGCCCTGTTCTGGATGGGCCATGCCATCGCCGCACCGATCCGCCGGCTGACCGGCACCATGCATCAGCTGGCCGAGGGCGATCGCGCGGTCGAGGTACCGGCAACCGCCCGAGCCGACGAGATCGGCGCCATGGCCCGCACTGTGGTCGTGTTCCGCGACGGTCTGGCCCGGGCCGACCAACTGGCCCACGAAGCCGAACGTCGGCGCGCGGCCCATGAGGCGGAGCTTGCGGCCGAGCGCCGGCGCATCGCCGACGCCTTCGAGCAGGAAGCCGGGCGGATGCTGCAGGAGCTGATCGCGGCGGCGGCACGGATGCGCGACACCTCGGCCGAGATGGGCCAGATGTCGGCGACCTCGATCGATGGCGCGCGGGCGGTGGATACCGAATCCCGAGCCGCCGCCGCCAATGTCCAGACCGTCTCTGCCGCGGCGGAAGAATTGTCGGCCTCGATCGGCGAGATCGGCTCTCAGGTCGGCCGTGCCCGCGGTGCCGCGGATCGGGCGGTCGAAGAGGCGGGCAGTGCCGACAGCCAGGCGAAGCGGCTGGCCGAAACCGGGCGGGTGATCGGCCAGGTGGTGTCGCTGATCGGCGACATCGCCGGCCAGACCAATCTTCTGGCCCTGAACGCCACCATCGAGGCGGCGCGGGCCGGCGAGGCCGGCAAGGGCTTCGCGGTGGTGGCGGCCGAGGTGAAGGCGTTGGCCGACCAGACCGCGCGGGCGACCGCCGACATCTCGGGCCGCCTGGGAGAGATCCAGGGCGCTGCCGCCGATATGGGCACCGCGATCGACCGGGTGACGGTCAGCATCCGCGAGATGCACGAGATCGCGCTCACCATCGCCTCGGCGATCGACGAGCAGGGGGCCGCCACTGCGGAAATCGCCCGCAATGTTCAGGAAGCGGCCACCGCCACCGATCGGGTGTCGGTGCGCGCGGCCGAGGTGGGGCAGGCCTCGGACCGGACCGGAGATGCCGCCGATGCGGTGCTGGCCGGCACCGAAGAGCTGACGGCCACCATCACCCGGCTCGACCAGGTGGTGCGCGAGATCCTGGCGCGGATCCGCGCCGGCTGATCGGCAACCCCCGGCAGATCGTTCTTGACGGGAAGGTGCGCCATCGCGCAGGCTTCCCCGCATCGGTTCATCACGCGCAGGAGAGGAGGGCAGTCATGATCACCGGCATCTGCACGCATGCCCGCCGCTCCCCGGCCGCCCGTGTCCGCTGCCTGGTATCGGTATCGATTGCGCGAATTTCCCGCCCGGTCTCTGCGGAGGCCGGGACCGGCGTCGTCATAGGGCGCCGGAGCGACGATACAGGCACCGCCTGACCGTTCGGAGACGAGGTCCCGGTTTCACACCGGAGGGACCGCCCGGCGGGGCGGTACGACCGACGGGACCCGATCATGACCGAGCTGCTTCTTCAGGCCACCGCCGCGCCCTTCTCTGCCGACCTCACGGCCAACGATCCGACCTTTTCTCCCGAAGCTGATCCCGCACGCGAAGCCCGGCTCGTCGATGCCTGGGCGGAGATGCGTCTGGACCGCCGGGCCCGTAGCGCCTGCGCCGGGCGCCCGCGTGCGGCCCTTCCCGAGATGTCCGCGCTTCTGCCGGCGGGGGCTGGCGTGGTCGAGGCGGCGCTCTGCCGGGACATGCTGGCGCGGGCCCGGCGCATGGCCGGTTTCGACACCCCGCCACCGGCCGGGGCGGCGCATGCGGCCGGACGGCGCCTCGGCCTGCTGGCGGATGCCGATGCCGCGGCGGGTGATGCCGGTGCCGACTGGCGGCGCTGGGCCGCGCGTGCGGACCAGGACGGCGCAGACCTGCTCCGTGCCCGATTTGCAGCCGGTGACACTGTCGATGCGTCCGGGGCGGTCCGCGGCATCCGCGCGGCCCTTGGGCGCCTGCTCGATCATCTGGCGGTGGCACCAGCCGGGCTGCTGCCGCCGGCCGACCGGCTCGACATGCCCGAGATCCTGCTGCTCGCCCGGCTGGTCGAAATCGATGCCGAGTTGCGCGACGATCTGGAGGCGGCCGATCTGCCGGCGATGCTGGCCCGGCTGGCCCGGTTCTGCGCCGACGAGTTGACCGCCGGTTGGGCCGGGCTCCGGGCCGGTCTGCTGGCGGGGGATGCAGATGCCCCCGGGCGGCGGGCGGTTGCGGCGGTCGCGGCGCGCAGCTTCAACCATCTGGTCGCCTGGATCGCGCCGCTTCTGCCCTTCATGGCCGAAGAGGCCTGGCTGGCGCGCTGGGGTGCCGGTGCCGGCAGTGTTCATGAACGTCTGTGGCCGTCGGTGGATCCGCTCTGGGCGACGCCGGGAACCATCCTCGCCAACCGACGCCTGGATCGGCTGCGGGCCCTGGTGCGCGATGTGGCGGGCGGGCGCGAGATCACGGCGGATGCCACCGTCGAGCTGGATCTGCCTGCCGACCGGCGGCCGCCATTCCGTGAGGCCGAGCTTGGCCCCCTGCTGGGGGTTGGCCGGTTGCGTCTGCGCAGCCTGCCCGCCGGTGCAGCACCCGCAGCCCGGTTCGCCGCTGCTGGACCGGTGCTTGCCGCCACGGCATGATCGGGGCATGGCTGATGCTCCGCTCCGCGATCCCAATCCCGAACCGGGGGGCGCCCATGCCGATCCGGCGCTTCGGCCCGAGATCGCGCGGGCGCGTACCATTGCGCGCCTGCCGCTGAACGCGATCCGGGCCTTTACCGCCGCGGCGCGGCTGGGCGGCATGGCGGCGGCAGCAGGAGAGCTTGGCCTCACCCCCGGGGCCGTCAGCCAGCAGGTGAAGACGCTGGAGGACCGCCTGGGGCTGAAGCTGTTCGAACGCGAAGCCCGCGGGGTCCGCCTGACCGCCGTCGGTGCCGACCTTGCCGATGCCGCCCATCAGGCGCTGGACGGGATGGCCCATGCCTATGAACGGGCGCTGGCCCGCACGGCGCCCGGCATCCTGACCGTCGGCGTGGCGCCGAGTTTTGCAAGCCTCTGGCTGGCCCCCCGCATCGGCGGGTTCCTGAAGGCGCAGCCCGATCTGGCCGTGCGCCTCGACAGCCAGCGTCACCATGTCGACCTCGCCCGCGGCGAGGCCGATATCGCCCTGCGCTGGGGGCGCGGGGACTGGCGCGGTCTGGTGGTGCTGCCGCTCGGTCCCGAACCCCTCACCCCGGTGGAGGCGCCTGCTTTGGCCGCCGCGCTGCGCACCCGCACCGATTTTGCGCCCGCCCGCCTGCTGGATCAGGTGCGGCTGCACTTCGCCGAACTCGATGATTGGGGCTGCTGGTTCCGGGCGGCGGGGGTGGCGATGCCGGAGGGGATCGCCGCCGGGCCGGGCGGACCGGTCTTCAGCGAATCGACCGCCGTGATCGAGGCGGCGGAGGCCGGCCAGGGCATCGCCATCGGCCGGCCGTCGCTGACCGCCGATGCGATCGCAGCCGGCAGGCTGGTGCAGCTTTTCCCAGACATCCGAGCCGATGACGGCTGGGGCTATTACCTGGTGGCGACCGAGGTGGGGCTGCGCCGGCCGGCGGTGGCGGCCTTTCGTGACTGGCTGATGGCGGAAATTGCGAAGATGCCGCGTTGAACCGGTCAACGCTCCATCAGGCGCCGCCGGTCCAGCCCTGCCAGGCCGGCCAGCCTTCGATCAGGGCGGCGAGGCGTTCATAGCCCGCAGCATCCGGATGTGCGCCATCTCCCGCCCGGACCTCTGCCATCCACACCGGATCTGCGGCCAGGGCATCGAAAACTGGCAGCCAGGGCACGCCCAGGCGCCGGCAGATCGGACCGAGGGCGTCGCTCAATGCCTGAATGCGCAGATTGGCGTCGTCTTCCGCGATCGGCGGCGGGCCGATCATCAGCACCGGCCGACGGGCGCCGGCAACCCGCAGAATGCCCTCGGCATTGGCGAGGCTTTCGGCCATCGGCAGCCTGGTGCCGAAGGGTGTGGTCGCCTCCATGCGGTCATTGACCCCGAAGGCGAAGATCAGCCGGCCGTCGACGCCCTCCGGCAGCCGGGCGCGGCTTTCGCTCAGCCAGCGTTCGGCGATGTCGCGGCTGGTGTCGCGGCGGATGCCCAGATTGTAGAGGGTGAGATCGGCACCGCGGGCGATGGCCTTTGCCGCCACCCGGCCTGCCCAGCCCAGGCAGGTGCTGTCGCCCGCACCCGCGACGAAGCTGTCGCCGATGACGCAGATCCGCAGGGGCAGACGCTCCTCGCCGCCCGCCGTCATCCGCGGGCGATCCGGTCGAGGGCGGCGCGGTCGGTGATCGTCACCCGGCCATAGGCGCGGGCGATCAGCCCGTCGCGGGCCCAGGCGCCGAGCAGGCGATTGACGGTCTGGCGTGACGTGCCGAGCATGTGACCCAATTCCTCCTGCGGCAGATGCAGGGCGATCCGTGTGGCGGTGCCTTCGACCTCTCCATAGGCATCGGCCAGCGCCAGCAGGCGCTTGGCGAGCCGGCGATCGAGCGGCAGGAAGGCCTCGTCTTCAAGGGCCGAGAAGGTCATGCGCAGCCGGCGGCAGAGCAGGACCAGAAGATGAGCCGACAGCGGCGGATGCTCCGCCAGCAGGCGCACGAAAGCGGTTTTCGGCACCACGATCAGCTCGCTTTCGCCCAGCGCCACCGCATCATGGGTGCGCCGGCCGCCGTCGATGAGGGCGATTTCGCCGAACCAGGCGCCGGGCTCCAGCACGGCCAGCACCAGTTCACGACCGTCATCGCCGGCGGAGGCGATGCGCACCGCACCTGAGATCACGCCGAACAGGGCATCGGCCTCGTCGCCCTTGGCATGGATCAGCCCGCCATCCGGCACCCGGCGCCGGCTGCCTGCCTCGGTCAGGCGCCGCACCGTGTCCTCGGGCAGGGACGAGGAAAGAAAGCCGCTCTGGTCGGCGAAGGGGATGGTCATCGGGCGGTGCGGGGTCTCGGGGAAGAGGGGGGTGCAAAGATGCGGCGGGATGGTTGCGTGGACTGTCGCAGGGCCGACAGACGACAGGCATTACATGATCCTAGCATGTTTGTCCCGGAACCACCGTCCGGGCAAGGGGCGACAACCGCTCCGTCGAAGGATCCAAGGGAGGACGAGCCGTCACATGAACGCCATCACGCCGCCCGATGCCGAGGCCCGCGCCGGCTTTCGCCGCATGCAGGAGGGCACCGCCGAGGATTGGGCGAAGATCGCCGGCAGTTTCCGCGGCTATGCCCGGGCGCTGCCCGACCGGATTCTGGATCACCTGAAACTGCTCGACGGTGATTTCGGCGGATTCCCGATCGACCGGCTGCATCATTCGCTGCTGACCGCGACGCTGGCCCACCAGGCCGGCGAGAGCGAGGAATACGTGGTCTGCGCCCTGCTCCACGACATCGGTGACACGCTCGGCAGCTATAATCATCCGGATATCGCGGCCGCGATCGTGAAGCCCTTCGTCGAGCCGGAGCATCACTGGATGGTGGAGAAGCACGGCCTGTTCCAGGGCTATTATTTCTTCCACCATATCGGGCTGGACCGCGACATCCGGGAACAGTTCCGGGGGCATCCGAATTTCGACCGCACGGCGGCCTTCTGCGAGAAATACGATGCGCCGGCCTTCGATGCCGATGCCGCATGCATGCCGCTCGAGGCCTTCGAGCCGATGCTGCGACGGGTGTTCGCCGCCCCGAAGCAGTCGGTCTACAAGAAGGCGATGGAGGACTGACGCCATGACCGCCCAGCATCCCACCCCGGCCGCCGATCCCGCGGCCAGGCGCCCTGCGACCGATCCGGGGCCGATGAGCGCCGCCGCGGCCCGCTACGGCAACCTGCCCCGCCCGCCCCGCTTCGAGCGGGTGGAAGAGGCCAGGCTCCACGCCAAGCAGCGCCTTGCCGCGGGTTTCCGCATCTTCTCGCGCTTCGGCCTGGATGAAGGCGTCGCCGGACATATCACCGTGCGCGATCCCGAACATCCGACCACTTTCTGGACCAACCCCTTCGGCGTGCATTTCAGCCAGATCAAGGTCTCCAACCTGATCCGGGTCGATGAAGAGGGGCAGGTGGTCGACGGCGATGCGATCTGCAATGCCGCCGCCTTCGCCATCCATTCCCGCATCCACAAGGCCCGCCCGGATGTGATGGCCGCGGCCCACAGCCACGGGGTCTATGGCCGCGCCTGGTCGACGCTGGGACGGCCGCTTCAGCCGATCACCCAGGATTCTTGTGCCTTCTGGAACGACCATGCCGTCTATGACGATTTCGGCGGCGTGGTGGTCGAACTGGACGAGGGCGACCGGATCGCGCGGGCCTTGGGCAACAACAAGGCCGCGATTCTGCAGAACCACGGCCTGCTGACGGTCGGCGCCTCAGTTGACGAGGCGGTCTGGTGGTATGTGGCGATGGAGCGCTGCTGCCAGGTCCAGCTGATGGCAGAGGCGGCAGGCACGCCCAAGGTCATCTCCGATGCGTCGGCCGCCCAGGCCTATTCAGTCACCGGCACCGCCCAGGCCGGCTGGTTCCAGTTCCAGCCGCTCTATGCCCGGATCGTCAAGGAACAGCCGGATCTGCTCGACTAGGTCGTCAATGCGGATTGGTGCATTCCCGTGGATGCAGCGTTTCGCGTAAGACGCTGGTCGACGAGGGGATATCAGGCCATCTGGCGAAGGAAGCGGTGGTGACGTCCACCGCGCCCCTTGCCGGAGATCCAGAAAAATGACCAATCATTCATCTGACCTGGCGAGCCTCGTGCCGCCTGTGGACGTCACCCGCCGCGGCTTTACCCTCGGCTCGCTGGCGGTGGGGTTTGCGCTGGCCGCCAGGCCCGTGCGGGCGGAGACGCGGATCACGACCGATGCCGCGGGGCTGGAGGCGGGCGCCTTCACCCTGCCGGTCTCGGGCTTCGACGTGCCCTGCTATTTCGCTCGGCCGGCAGGGGGCGAAAGGCTTGCCACCATCCTGGTCGCGCCCGAAATCTTCGGCCTGCACGAGCACATCGCCGATGTCTGCCGGCGTTTCGCGCATGAGGGCTTTCTGGCAATCGCCTTCGATCCCTTCGTGCGTCAGGGGGACGTCACCACGCTGCCCGACGTGCAGACCATCATCTCGACCGTGGTCTCGAAAACGCCGGATGCCCAGGTGATGGCCGATCTGGACGCCATCGCCGCTCATGCCGCAGCCGAACGCGGCGGCGATCCGGAGCGGCTGGGCATCACCGGCTTCTGCTGGGGCGGGCGCACGACCTGGCTTTATACCGCCCATAATCCGAAGGTGAAGGCAGGCGTCGCCTGGTATGGGCGGCTGGTCGGGCCGTCGAACGAGATCACGCCGCGCCAGCCCGTTGAAGTGGCCGCCGATCTGGCGGGGCCGGTGCTGGGCCTCTATGGCGGGGCCGACAGCGGCATTCCGGTTGCGACGGTGGAGCAGATGCGCGCGGCACTCGCCGCGGCTGGCACACCGGCGGCGCAGGCGTCGGAGATCGTCGTCTATCCCGACACGCCCCATGCCTTCCATGCCGATTATCGGCCGAGCTATCGGCCCGAAGCCGCCAGGGACGGCTGGGCGCGCTGCCTCGCCTGGTTCCGCGACCACGGCCTCGGCTGAGCCCCCCGGAGCCGCTCAGGCCGGCGGTGCCGCACAGGCCGTCGCCGGCCCCAGCTGTCCCACACGGCGGGTGATGACCCCCGCCCGGCGCTGGATGTAACGCGTGGGCTCCGAGGCGCTCCAGCGGCGCGGATTGGGCAGAACCGCGGCGAGCAGGGCCGCTTCCCGTGCGGTCAGCGCCGCGGCGGGCTTGCCGAAATGGGCTTGGGCGGCGGCTTCGGCGCCATAGATGCCCGGCCCCATTTCAGCGACGTTCACGTAAAGCTCGATGATCCGCCATTTCGGCCAGAGGATCTCGATCGCGAAGGCGAGCGGCACCTCCAGCGCCTTGCGCAGGAAGCCGCCGCCCGGCCAGAGGAACAGGTTGCGCGCGGTCTGCATGGTGATGGTGCTGGCGCCGCGCAGCGGCCGGCCGTCGCGCCATTCGTCGATCGCCTCGCCGACCGCGTTCCAGTCGACGGCGAAATGGCTGCAGAAATTATTGTCTTCGGCGGCGATCGCCGAATTCGGCAGGGCGCGGGCGATCTGATCCAGGTCGCGCGGCCGATAGTCCAGCCGCCCCTCGTCCACCAGACGGATCAGCATCAGCGGTGTCGCCGGCGGATCGATCCAGCGATAGGCCACCAGCATTGCCGCCCAGATCGCCAGTATTGTCAGCACCACGGCCCGAACCGCCCGCAAAACCCGGCGCAGCAGGCCAGGCGCTGGCCGGGCGGATCGGCCCGGACGCGGCTTCGGGGGTTGGTCGGTGGTCATGCGCAGGCCAATCCTCGGTGCATGGCCGTCAGCATGCCTGAGCGGGGCTGATGTCGCTACGGGAAAACCTGTGTCAGCTTCGGGGCGCGGCTTTAGGTTAAGGCGATGTAAACCCGGGTTGACCTGTCGATCTGTGGGCCTTCCGACACCGATGCGGCTCCGACATGTTGGAGGCTCGGTCGGAGCGCCCGGCTCCGGCGTCGGATCGCTTTGCCCGAAGGATGCGCGCATCATGGCTGGCCACCCCCGCTCTCTCTGCCACGAGGTCGACCTGTCCCGCCGTCTCAGCCATCTGAGGCGGCGTCTGATGGCCGGTGCCGCCATGACCGTAATGGTCTGGGGGGCGGGCAGCCGCGACGAGGTTCTGGCCGAGACCATTACGGTCGGCTCGGGGGATACCCCGCTCAGGCTTGAAGAGCTGTCGGATCTGCCGACGACGGTGGAGATCACCGCGGGGGCCAGCCGGACGGTGACCGGCGATGCACCGGCAGTCTCGTCCGAGACGGCGGGCTGGACGCTTGAGAATGGCGGCGAGATTACCGCGGAGGGGCTGGCCGTGGGGCTGGTCGGCAGCACCCTGGTCAACGGCAGCGATGGCCGGATCACCGGTGCTGCCGGCGTGCAGATGGCCGACCCGGACGGTACCGCGGGCCTTGGGGTCGAGAATGCCGGCGTGATCACCGGCCAGGCAGGTGCCGGCCTGGTGGCCGGGGGACGGGGCCTCTTTGCCCTCGACAATCAGACGTCGGGTGCGATCTTCGCCGCTGGGCCGGCTCTGGCTGTTCAGGCCGCCGAGGCGGTGGTGGGCAATGACGGCACGATCCAGAGCAGCGGGACCGATGGCGCCCTGATCGATGCCGGCAACGTGGTCCTCGCCAATGGTGCAAACGGGGCGATCATCGGCGACGCCATCGGCCTCGGCATCACCGGCGGTGCGGTCGAGGTGACGAATGCGGGCACCATTGCCGGCGGTGCCAACAGCGCCCAGCCCGTGGCGGGCGGCATTGCCATTCAGGCCGACACCGCAACCGTGCGGAACGAGGCCGGCGGCATGGTATTGGGGCGCGAGGCCGGGGTCACGGTCGAGGCGGCCGATACGGCAGAGGTCGTCAATGGCGGCGTGCTGAACGGCGTGATGATCGACGGTGAGGCGCAGGCCCTGCTGCGTAATCTCGCTGGCGGCTCGATCACTGCCGAAACCGACAATCTCGTCACGGGCCGCGGCATCGTGCGGGTGGAAAATGCCGGCACGATCGAGGCTGGCAGGCCAGGGCGGAGCAGCGAAATCGGCCTGATTGCGGGCACCCGCGAAGGCGCGGACCGGCCGGCCGAGACCATCCTGATCAATGAAACGGGCGGCCGGATCACCGGCTTCAACGGTGCGGCCGTGCTTTCCGGTGACGTGATCCGGATCGAAAACCGGGGCACGATCGACGGTATCCTGGCTCCGGCCGTCAGCGCCACGGCCGATGTCACCCATGTCGTCAACGAGGGCCTGGTCGCCGGTGGCACCGGCTTCCTGATCGATGGCGATGCCACTCTGACCAATGCTGCCGCGGGCGAGATTCTGACCTGGGGGACGGCGGTTTTCACCACCGGCGCCGCCGATGTGGTCAATGCCGGGCAGATCGTTACCGTCCACGGTGTCGTGCCCGCCGATGTCCCGGACGGTGCGGTGGCCGTGGGCAGTGGCAGCCATGTCGACAATCTTGCGGGCGGCGTGATCCTCAACCGACGCTGGTCCGGCATTGCCGTGTCGGATGGTCTGGGGGATGAGGATCCGGCCGACCGTGAGACGGTCATCGAGAACGCCGGCCTGATTCGCTCCGAAGGCTCCGGTCGAGGGGTGATTGTCGATGTGGCGGGACGGGTGACGGTCTCCAATCGTCAGGGCGGGAACATTCTGTCGGCTGGCGCCGAAGGTATCCTGCTTCAGGCCGGCACGACCATCATCGACAATGCAGGGGCCATCATTGGCGGCAGTGCCGATGAGGATGTGCAGATGATCGCGGGCGTTGCCGCCCTCGGAGACAGGACCGTGGTGACCAACCGGGTGGGCGCCATCATCGCCGGCGACGGGATGGGAGTCTCCCTCACCGCCGCGGACGAAGCGGCGATCGAGAATGCCGGCTTCATCAACGGCATGATCGTCGACGGCGGCATGTCCACCTGGCTGGACAACGCCGCGACAGGTGTTGTGGCTGCCTATGAACAGAATGGGCTGCTCGGCAAGGCGATCACGGTCGACAATGCCGGTGTCATTCAGGGTGGGGTCTCTGCCCTGGTTCTTGGGGGCGATGCGGGTCGGGTCGTCAATACCGGAACCATCGAAGGGGGTAGCGGCGCCGGGATCGCGAGCGTCACGACGGCCGGCACCAGTGTCGTCAACAGCGGGGCGATCACCGGCGGCGTGGTCGGCATCGGCACCGAGGGTGGGCTCGCGCTCGAAAATACCGGCCGGATTTCAGGCGGCTTCGTTGCCGTCAAGGCGGTGGGCGGTTCAACCATCGACAACCGGGCCGGCGGGGAGATCGTCTCCGAAGGCTCTGCGATCGAGATCGTGGGCGAAGCGCTGATCGCCAATGCCGGCCTCATCCGGTCCGAACAGGGCATTGCGATCACGGTCGAAGGCGATGCGGTGGTCGACAATGCTGCGGGCGGTGTCATCGAGGCCGCCGGACCGGCCCTTCTGCTGGCGGGCACGGCATCGCTCACCAATGCCGGGCGTATCTCGTCCACCGATCCGACCTTCGGCGGCGGCGATGCGGAAGGGGTCGCCATTCTGGTCGGCAGCGGCGGGTTGATCGCCAATACCGGCGTGATCGAAAGCGGTGCCGGCGCGGTGATGATCGGTGACGTCGCCGACGATGCCGGGGAGCTGACGACCGCCATTGCCAATGACGGCCTGATCCAGGCGCGCGGTGCCGGCGTGGCGCTGGCGGCCGATATCGTCGGCGGGCTGGAAATCGCCAATACGAACACCATCGTTGCGGCCGACGGACCCGCCATGCAGGTCACTGCCGGCGAGGTGCTGCTGGGCAATGGCGGGGTGATCGTCAGCGAGGGCGGCACCGGGGTCCGGTTGCAGGCGAATACGGTGTCGGTTTCCAACGGCGCCGGCGCGCTGATCCGCGGCGGCGGCGGTGGCGACGAGGACGGCGGCATGTCCGTCCTCGGCGGGACGATCGATATCGGCAATGCCGGTGTCATCACCGGCGTGTTGACCGGCCTCGGGGCCGCCGGCGAAGACGTGACCGTCACCAACGATGTCGACGGGGTGATCGCCGGCAGCTTCCAGGGGATCGGCCTCGCCGCTGCACATAATGCGACGATCGACAATGCCGGCTATATCTCCGGCCTCATGGCGGCCGCCGACGACGGCGTGCTCAGCCTGCAGAACGGCGAAACCGGCGTCATCGCCGGCAACGCGCCGAACAGGCTCGCCGGGGTGGAGGTCGTCGTCGACAATGCGGGGCTGATCAGCGGCAACACGGGGCTGTTGATCGAGGCCGGATCGGTCGTGATCTCCAATAGCGGCCGGATTACGGGGGTGGATGAGCCGACCGACGGTCTCGACGATATCGGCGATCTGGACAGCAGCATCGGCATCGTGGCTCTGGTCGATGGGGCCGCCGAGATCGGGAACAGTGGCACGATCAGTGGCAGTGTCGCGGGCATTCTTGTCGATGGTGATCTGTTCCTGGAGAACACCGGCACGATTTCCGGGGGCGAAGCCGGCGTCTCGCTTCTGGGGGGCGCGATCCATAATGCCGAGGGCGGCGTCATCTCGGGTGGCGGTGGCATCGAGCTTCTTGATCCGGAAGCTTCGGCCGAACTGATCAATGATGGCGCGATTCGGGCGACGGAAGACGTGGCCGTCAACTTCGGTAACGGAGCGATCTACAATTCGGGCAGCATCGTTTCGCTCGGCCGCTACGATGAGGATGATCCTCTGGCCGACCCGGACGAGATCTATGCCGCCATTCTGCTGGAGGGCGGCAGTCTGGTGAACGCGGCCGGCGGCCTGGTTCTGGGCGCGGAAGCCGGGGTGGTGGATCAGGGCGATGCCGATGGTGATGGCGCCACCGTCCGCAATGAGGGACAGATCCTGGCCGGTGTGGCCGTGACCAGTATGGGCGACGACTTCGTCCTCGAGAATATCGGCGGCCGGATTGCCGGCGGCATCCGCGCCGTCGACCTCTCGGGCGAAGACGCGATGATCGTCAATCAGGCCGGGCTGATCGATGGCGGTCTCTGGCTCAACGGCAATGGTGCTGTGGTCGACAATCGTGCCGGCGGCGTGATGATCCGGACCGGTGCGCGCGGTGAAGACGGAAAGCCCGACTCCGCCGTGATCGATCTGCTCGATGTCGATGGGGCGGTCGTGACCAATGCCGGATTGATCGCGGGCAATGATGCCGACGGCATCGATGCCGGCCTCTCGGACGAGTCCGCTTGGGCGTCGCTCGAGGTGGCCAACCTGTCGGGCGCACGCATCGCCGGCGTCACGGCCATTGATGCCGAGGTCGATACGCTCGACGTCGACAATGCCGGCTTCCTGACCGGCGAGGATTATGGCGTTTACGCCACGGCCGATGATGTGTCGATCGTCAACCGGGCGGGCGGCGAGATCACCGGTGGGATCAGTGCCATCGATGTCGAAGGCGGTTTCGACATCCAGAATGCGGGCGCCATCTCGGGCGGGAATGACGAGCGGCATGCGCCCGCCATGTTCCTTATCGGCGACGGCACCCTGACCAATGCGGCCGGCGGCCGGATCACCGGTGGCGTCGCCATTTCTTCCGATGCCGACGGTCTGGTCGATGTGGTCAATGCCGGCGTGATCGAGGCAGAGCGTCTGGCGATCCAGGTCGGTGGTGAGGCTTCCGTCGAGAATCAGGCAGGCGGTCTGATCTCCGCGGCCCTCGGCATCGTCTTCACCAGTTCGATCGACCCGGACGCCCTGCCGATCGACACCCCGACACTGGTCAACCGTGGTGAGATCCGGGGCGGTGTGATCTATGACGCGGGTATGGTCAATATCGCCGATATCGGCGGACGGCTTGGCGCCAATGAAGAAGGTTGGGCCCTGACCTTCTCGGAAGATGCCGACGAGCGCTGGCTGACGGTGCGCGACGGCGCCGTTATCGATGGCGACGTTCTGGCGGGAGAGACCAACGACCTTAACGCCGCCCGCGACCGGGAGGACAGCGTCGCCACCTTCGAAGGCGGCGGCAGCTTCACCCATGACCTCAGCGGTTTCGGCCTGATCGAGAAGGAGGGGGCCGGCACCTGGCGCTTCTCGGGCAATCTGCTCGCTGCCGCCTTCGATGTGAACGAGGGGGGGGTCCGCCTCGACGGCCGCTTCACCGGCGATGAGATGACGGTCGGGACCGGGGGGACGCTTTCCGGTAATGGCACGATCGAGGGCGATCTGGTCAGTGAGGGCCGGGTGGCGCCGGGCAATTCGATCGGCACCATCACCGTCACCGGCGATTTCACCCAGACCGCAACCGGTACGCTCGCCATGGAATATGCCGCCGACGGTGCCGGTGGCACCGTCACCGACCGGCTGGTGGTGGGTGGGGCTGCCACGATCGAGGGCGGTACGCTGTCGCTGACCTCGTTCGACGGCAGCACGCCCCGCTATGCCAGCACCGAACTGATCACGGCGACGGACGGCATCACCGGCACCTTCGATACGGTCGAAACCGATCGGGCCGGTCTGGTCGGCCGTCTGTTGGCCGATGGCGACGTGATCTCGCTCAGGCTGGTCGATACCGAGAACGGTTTCCGGGCGCTCGCCACCACCCGCAATGCCCGCAATGTCGCAACCGTGCTGGAGACCCAGGGGCTGACGGCGACCGGGGATCGCGACCAGCTGTTGAGCGAGCTGGCGGCCCTGGGCGATGCCGATGCGGCCGCGGCCCTCGGCGATCTGGCCGGATCCGAATATGCCGGCCACTGGCGCTATCTGCGTGGGGCAGGCCGTGCCTTTATCGATGGCGCGGCAAATGCCGGCCATGCCGGTCATCGCGGCGCCTGGATCACCGGTTTCGGCAATACCGGCCGGACCAGCGGCGAGGATGACGCGGGCGATCTGCGCTGGCGGAGCGCCGGCACGGCGGTGGGCATCGACTTCGCGGTGGGGGAGACGGCGCGCCTCGGCATCGCAGCCGGCGTGACCGACGGCCGGACCACCGCCCGCAGCCGGGATGCCGGCATCGATACCACCGGCTGGCATATCGGCGCCTATGGTGCGGTGCCGGCCGGGCCGGTGACGCTGGATGCGGTGGTCGCCTATACCCGGTCGTCTTCGGATGCCGACCGGTCGATCACCGGTACCGGCCGCACGGCCCGGGGCAGCTTCGATACCGATCAGGTGACTGCCGCCATCGGCGTTTCGACCGATCTTGTGGTGCCGGGGGCGAAGCCCGGCACGCCCGAGGCGGCGGCGGGGGCCCCAAGCTGGACCGTCACCCCGATGCTGCGCCTGATCTATGACCGGCAGAAGAGCGACGACGTCACCGAAACCGGTGCCGGCGCCGCGGCGCTGGTCGTCCAGGGCGGCACGGTCGAAGGCCTGGAGGCCTTTGCCGGGGTGCGTTTCTCCACGGCCTATGGCGATGCGGCGAAGGGTGAGACCGTGATCCGGCCGAGCTTCACCCTGGGTATCGGCCAGGAACTGCTTGATCGGGATCAGACGCTGACCGCGCATTTCGCCGGGGATCCGGCGAACCCCTTCCAGGTGGACGGCGTCTCGCAGGGCCGGACCACGGGCCGGATCGGTGCCGCGGTCGAGGCCGATGTCGCACCTGGCGTGACGCTGGGCGTCGGCTATGCCGGTGCGATCGACGAGACCGGCGGCGACCATCGGCTGACCGCCGGGTTGCGCTTCTCGTGGTGATCCGCGCTGCAGATCCTGCTGATCATGTCCGGGCGGGAATCAGCCCCCCCGGCGTGACAGGGGGAAGATGGCACAGGTGGTCGTGCCGTGTGCATACAGCTTGCCGGCCTCGTCGGTGAGCGTCGCCTCGGCGGTCGCAAAGCTGCGGCCGACATGGATGACCTTGCCCTCGGCTCGCATCCGGCCGGTCGCCGTGGTCACCGGGCGCAGATAGTTCACCTTGATCTCGACCGTGGTATAGGCCGATCCGGCGGCGAGGGTACTGTGCACGGCGCAGCCGAGCGCGCTGTCGAGCATCGCCGCGATCCAGCCGCCATGGACGGTGCCGATCGGGTTGTAATGGTCGAAGAGCGGGGTGCCGGCAAAGATCACCCGGCCGTGCTCCACCGTTTCGGGATCGAAGTTGAGCGTGGCGCCGATCGGCGGGCGGGGCAGGTCACCCGCGGCGAGGCGCTGCAGCATTTCGAGCCCCGAAATATCGGCGATTTCTTCGAGGCTGGCGACGCCGATGCCCCGCCCCTCGGTCGCTTCGGTTGCCGCGGCGTTGATCTCGCTCGTCATGGACGGAACTCCCGGTGCGGCTTGTGCCCATAAATACGTGTATATACACTCTTATGCTGCAGACTAATGCGGTGCAGCATAGACGGCAAGGGGAGAGATGATGACGGGCGGGACGGATCTTCCCTGCACCTGTCTGCGGCTGCGGCAGGCGGCGCGGCAGGTCACGCGGCTTTACGACCGGCGGCTGGAGCCGGCGGGGCTCCGCATCACCCAGTTTCCGGTTCTGGCCCTGCTCAGGGCCGACGGGCCGGCGCCGCTCGGCCAGCTGGCCGAGCGTCTGGTGACGGACCGGACCACGCTCACCCGCAATCTGAGGCCGATGGAACAGGCCGGGCTGATCGAAACCCGGGCAGACCCGGAAGATCGCCGTCGTCGCCTGCTGGTCATCACGGAACAGGGTAGGGCGGTGCTGCGCCGGGCGGCACCGCTGTGGCGGGCCGCCCAGGACGAGCTTGCGACGTTGCTGGGGCCGGAGCTGCGCGGCCGGCTGATGGGCGATCTGGACGAGGTGATCACCCGGATCGATTGAGGCGGCTCAGCGCTCTTCGATCTCGATCCATTTGTGCTCGACCTTCGGGCGATAGGCCGCGAAGCGTTCGATCAGCCGGGCCGGGTCGGTGTCGACCAGCAGGATGTCCAGATGCTGCGGCTTCATGAAGCCGCGCTGGGCGACATGGTGCAGAAAGCCGAGCAGCGGCTGATAGAAGCCGTCGACATCCAGCAGCCCCACCGGCTTGGCATGGCTGCCGAGCTGGGCCCAGGTCCAGACCTCGAACAGTTCTTCGAAGGTGCCGATGCCGCCGGGCAGGGCGATGAAGCCGTCGGCGAGATCGGCCATCATCGCCTTGCGTTCATGCATCGAGCCCACCACGCGGAGGTCGGTGATGTTGCGATGCCCGACTTCGCGGTCCTCCAGCGATTTGGGGATCACGCCGATCACCTCGCCGCCTGCCGCCATGGTGGCGTCGGCCACCTGGCCCATCAGGCCGACCCGGCCGCCACCATAGACAAGGCCCAGCTGCCGCCGGGCCAGCTCGCGGCCCAGCTGTCGTGCTGCCTCGGTAAAGGCGGGGGTATCGCCGGGGTTGGAGCCGCAGAAGACGCAGAGCCGGTTCATTCTCTCTCCTCGGTATCAGGCCTGCGGCGGGGCGCGGGCCGTCTTCCATTCATCGGGCCTGTCCCGATATGCGAAACAAATCGCCCGAAATCGCGTTTCGACGAGAGGTTGACCGATTTTCCATTCCGGCCGATCGCTCAGGTCGTGCTACATCGGGCATGTGGGGATGATAACATCCCGTCATCAAGGCGTCGTGACGGTCCGGGAAAAACAACGGCCATGCCTGGGGATCGATCCCCGGCCAGAGCCTCCGGGGGACGAGGGTCCGGACCGCATGCCAGCGCCTGAGGAGCCGTTGATCAGGTCCAGGGGAGGAACCGATCCATGCGCATTTTCGCGTCGCTCGCCGTCGTGGCGGGCCTGCTGGCCGGTGGCAGTGCCATGGCCGCCGATCCGATCGTCATCAAGTTCAGCCATGTCGTGGCCGACTCCACGCCCAAGGGCCAGGGCGCCCTGATGTTCCAGAAGCTCGTCGCCGAGCGGCTGGGCGACAAGGTGAAGGTCGAGGTCTATCCCAATTCGCAGCTCTTCGGCGACGGCAAGGAGATGGAGGCCCTGGCGCTGGGCGATGTCCAGCTGATCGCGCCGTCGCTGTCGAAATTCGATCGCTATACCAAGAAGCTTCAGGTCTTCGACCTTCCCTTCCTGTTCGACGACATCGCCGCCGTGGACCGCTTCCAGGCGAGCGATATCGGCCACAGCCTGCTGCGCTCGATGGAGAAGAAGGGCTTCATCGGCCTCGGCTACTGGCATAACGGCATGAAGCAGTTGTCGGCCAACAAGCCGCTGCGCATGCCTGAAGATGCCAAGGGCCTGAAGTTCCGCATCCAGGCCTCAGACGTGCTGCTGGCGCAGTTCGAAGCGCTGGGTGCCAACCCGCAGAAGATGGCCTTCTCGGAGGTCTATCAGGCGCTGCAGACCGGCGCGATCGATGGCGCCGAGAACCCGTACTCGAACCTCTACAGCCAGAAGTTCTTCGAGGTACAGAAGTACATCACCGAGAGCAATCACGGCGTGCTCGACTATATGGTGGTGACCAACACCGAATTCTGGAACGGCCTGCCCGACGATGTCCGTGCCGAGCTTGAGAAGATCATGGGCGAGGTGACGACGGCCGTGAATAAGATGGCCAACGACATCAACGAGCGCGACAAGAAGCGGATCGCCGAAAGCGGCTCGTCCGAGATCCTGACCCTGACCAAGGATCAGGTGTCGGCATGGCGCAAGGCCATGGCGCCGGTCTGGACCAAGTTCGAAGGTGAGATCGGCAAGGACGTGATCGACGCGGCCCAGGCGTCGAACGGCGCCAGCTGAGCGGCCGCGACCCCGTTCACGGGATCAGCAAGATGATCGCCCGCATCTGGGGACGGCTGGAGGAAGGCGCGATCGCCTTCCTCCTGGCTGCCATGACGCTGCTCACCTTCGTCCAGGTGGTGCTGCGCTACGTGTTCAACAGCGGCCTGGTCTGGGCGCTTGAGGCGACGTTCTATCTCTTCGCCTGGCTGATCATGATCGGCATCTCGTACTGCGTGCGGGTTCATGCCCATATCGGCATCGATCTGGTGGTGAAGATGATGCCGGCCGCCCCCCGCAAGGTGGTGGGGCTGGTGGCGGTCGCCCTGGCGCTGCTCTATGCCGGGCTGATGTTCTGGGGATCCTGGAACTACACCGACCGCATGATGATGCTCGGCATCGAGGCAGAGGACATCCCCGTCGAACGCTGGATGCTGTCGATCATCCTGCCGGTGGGGTTTGCCCTGCTGGGCCTCAGGCTGATCGAACAGGGCTGGGCGATCCTGACCGGGCGGGCCGACGGCTTTCAGCTGGCCGACGAGGCGGCCGAGGCGATGGCGCTTGACCAGCGGGGCAAGGACGACCCGACCGACGACGCATCTGCACGGGGAGGGCGGGGCCGGTGACCACACTCTTTCTGTTCGTGGCGCTTTTCGTCTTCCTGATCATCGGCATGCCGATCGCGATCTCGCTCGGCCTGTCCAGCCTGCTCACCATCCTGCTGTTCGCCAATGACAGCATGGCCTCGCTGGCGCTGAAGTTTTTCCAGACCGCCGAACTCTACACCCTGCTCGCCATCCCGTTCTTCGTGCTGGCCGGCGCCTTCATGACGACCGGCGGCGTGGCGCGGCGGATGATCGCCTTCGCCAATGCCTGCGTCGGGCACATGTATGGCGGCCTTGCCATCGCTTCGGTGGTGGCCTGCATGCTGTTCGCAGCGGTCTCAGGCTCGTCCCCCGCGACCGTGGTGGCGGTGGGCTCGATCGTGATCGCGGGCATGGTCCGCGCGGGCTATACCCAGACCTTTGCGGCCGGTGTGGTCTGCAATGCCGGCACGCTCGGCATCCTGATCCCGCCCTCGCTGGTGATGGTGGTCTATGCGGCGGCGACCGAAAGCTCGGTCGGCCGGCTGTTCATGGCGGGTGTGATCCCCGGGGCCCTGCTCGGGCTGATGCTCGCCACCGCGATCTACATCTCTGCACGCGTGAACAGGATTCCGCGCCAGCCCAGAGCGCCGCTGGCCGAGGTGATCCGAACCGGCCGTAACGCGCTCTGGGGCCTGCTGCTGATCGTGATCATCATGGGCGGCATCTATGGCGGCATCTTCACCCCCACCGAAGCCGCTGCGGTGTCGGCGGTCTATGCGGCGGTGGTGGCGCTGTTCGTCTATCGCGACCTGAAGTTCACCGATGTGCCGCATGTGCTGGTCGATGCGGCGAAGGTCACGGTGATGCTGCTGTTCATCATCGCCAATGCCTTCCTCTTCGCCCATGTGCTGACCACCGAGCAGATCCCGCAGTCGATCGCCCGCGGCATCACCGAAGCCGGGCTGGCGCCCTGGCAGTTCCTGCTGGTGGTCAACATCATCCTGCTGGTCGCCGGCAACTTCATGGAGCCCTCGGCGATCATCCTGATCCTGGCGCCTATCCTGTTCCCGATCGCCACCGGTCTCGGGATCGACCCGATCCATTTCGGCATCATCATGGTGGTGAACATGGAGATCGGCATGGTCACGCCACCGGTCGGGCTCAACCTGTTCGTGACATCGGGTATCACCGGCATGCCGGTGTTGAGCGTGGTGAAGGCCGCATGGCCCTGGCTGATGATCCTGATCACCTTCCTGATCATCATCACCTATGTGCCGGAAATCTCGCTCTGGCTGCCCAACACCCTGTTCGGCAACGCCATGGTCGGCTGATGGCGTGCAGGGCCTGAAACGGGAATGGCCGCTGCTCCGGTCGGGAGCCGCGGCCATTTTTCGCGGGGGCGGATGTGGGGGTCAGGCGCGCCAGAAGGGCTTGTTCGCCTCACGCGATGCATCGATCGGGTCGATGTCCAGATCGCGCAGCAGATGTGCATCGAGTGTCGCCAGGCAGCGGCGTTGCCGGTGGCGCTCGGCCCAGAGGCCGAGGGTTGCGATCATCCGCTCGAGCACGCCGTGAACCGGCTTCACGGCAGCCTGGGCGCGAACGGGGGGCAGTCCGGCTCCCGCGCAGGCGTCGGCGCGGTGCCGCAGGGTCACGACGGTCATCTTCGTCATCTCCGGCTGGAAGGGAGCCGCCGGAAGGGGGGGAGGGGGATGAGGGACGGCTCCGGCGGTGACTGCATCTTCCGCCCTTGGCCGATTGCGGGCAAACGAGGCTTTCTCGTACACTCCCTTAGGAAAACTATTCGTGGGTCACGAAGGGCGGCGACGGGCACGATGAAGGCCTGCCCGTCCTCCACCCCCGCCGGGCCGCTCCGCCGTGCCGACGGGATGCCCGGTCCGGACATGTCATGCCGCGCAAATTGCCGCCCCTGAACGGTCTGCGTGCCTTCGAAGCCGCCGCCCGTCATTCCAGTTTTGCCCGTGCGGCGGAAGAGCTGCACGTCACGCCGGCCGCCGTCAGCCATCAGATCAAGGGGCTGGAGGCCTGGCTCGGCGTCACCCTGTTCCGCCGCCTGCCCAATGGTCTGCTGCTGACCGCGGCGGGGCGCGCCTATCTGCCGGGGCTGACCGACGGCTTCGACCGCATCGCCAGGTCCACCGCCGAACTGCGCGGCCGGGATCTGGGCGGGCGGCTGACCGTGAGTGTGCTCTCGTCCTTCGCCGGTCTCTGGCTCGCCCCCCGGCTCGGCCGGTTCCGCGAGGCCTATCCGGATATCGAGCTGTTCCTGCGCGCCGAGACCCGGCTGGTGGATTTCGATCGCGACACGGTCGACCTCGCCATCCGCTATGTCACGGCGATCGACGGCGGGCTGGTTTCCGAGCGGCTGATGGAGGAAACGCTCGGGCCGGTGATGAGCCCGGCGCTGCTGGAACGGCTGGGGCCGGTGACGGAACCCGCGGCCCTGCTCGATCTGCCGCTGATCCACGATGCCGATGTGACGGGCGGCGAGGTCGCCGTCTCCTGGCGGAGCTTCTTCGCAACCGCGGGGATTGATCCGCCTCAGGATCTGGACCGGCAGATGCGGATCAACGATACCGGCGTGGCGGTGGCTGCGGCCGTCGCCGGGCAGGGCGTGATCATGGGGCGCAGCGCGCTCATCGCCGATCACCTGGCCGCGGGGCGGCTGGTGCGGCCACTTTCGATTCAGATCCAGGCCGCACAGGCCTATCATCTGGTGTCGACCGAGACCGGCTGGAACGATCCGCGGGTCCTGGCCTTCACCGACTGGCTGCGGCAGGAAGCGCTGACGGGCCAGCCATCCAGGCGGGAGTGAGTGGTCCTCCCGCGATCCAGGAGTATCCGACGCCATGGGCATCCGCAGCACACTCGCCGCCGGTCTGATCGCCGGTCTGGCGTGGTCGGTTCCCGCCTCTGCGTCGTCCGGGACGGCATCGGCGCCTTTCGACCCGGCCATGGTCCATCCTGCCTGTTTCGACAGCCTGGTCTCGCAGGCCTATACCGGAGAGACGGCGCTTGAACGCCTGCCGCTGGCCGGCTGCCCCGGGAGCGAGATCGCGCCGGAGCCGCGCCAGGACATGATGGTGATGGTCCGCCCGCCGGCCGAGCCCGAGGGCAACAATCCCGGCGGCTGGTCGCGGGGCTGGGTGGGCAGCCGCCTGGTCGGCCGTTTCGATGGCGATCGGCTGGTCTACGAGCTGGTCGAGAATGGTGGCGGTACGGGGGTGTTCTCGATGCTGCTGTCCGGGCGGCTTGCCGCGGCGGAAGGCGTGCCGGTGCTGGAGGATCTGGTTCTGGCACCGGCGGGGGACCGCTGCAACGGGGGCATCCATACCGCAACCCGCGTCGACGGCAGGGCGCTGGACGTGGCCCAGTGGGCGACCCCTTACGATCTGGTCTCGCTGATCCTGGGCCTGGCGCCGGATGATGCGCCCGACGGCGTGCCCGCGGCCCTGGGCAAGGCCGCCGAAGACCTGCCTTTTTGCGCCGCCTGCTGTGCCGGTACCGTGCTGCTTCGCCTCGACGCCGCCACGCTCGCCCCCCATGGCGGTGCCGCCGATGCGCCGCCGCTGCCGGGAGAGGTGGTGACGGTCACCGCCGACGGGCTTGGGGAATACGACGACCCGGCCAGCACCTGTCTTGCCCGAACCCTGATCCCTGATGGGACGAGCGACCCGCAGGCGGAGCTGTCCCTGCCCCTGGAGCGCCTGCCGGGCCTGAAAGCGGCGCTGCTGTCCTGCACGGCGGGGAAATCACACAAAAAATGACGTATATAAAAGATCGCATCGCCGATATGCGACGTATGCGACTGTAAAATAATTTGACTCTCGCCCTTTCCCCACGGACAATTCGGTTCGTGGTGGAAAAGGACACGCACGATGATCGAGATCAAGGGCCTCTCCAAGCGGTTCAGCGGCTATGACGCGCTGGTCGATGTCGACCTGAACATCCGCGATGGTGAACTTGTGGCACTGCTCGGGCCGTCGGGGTCGGGCAAGACCACCCTTCTGCGCATCATTGCCGGGCTGGAGACCGCCGACCGTGGCGCGATCCGCTTCGGCGGCGAGGATGCGGGCCGCCTGGGCGCGCGCGAGCGCCGGGTGGGCTTCGTTTTCCAGCACTACGCGCTGTTCCGGCATATGACCGTCTTCGACAACGTCGCCTTCGGCCTGACGGTGCGGCCGCGTGCCAGCCGCCCGGGGCGGGCGGAGATTGCCGAGCGGGTCTCGTCGCTGCTGCGGATGGTGCAGCTGGAAAGCCTGGCGGACCGTTTCCCCAACCAGCTGTCGGGCGGCCAGCGGCAGCGCGTGGCGCTGGCGCGTGCGCTCGCCATCGAACCCCGGGTCCTGCTGCTCGACGAGCCCTTCGGCGCGCTCGACGCCAAGGTCCGCAAGGAACTGCGCCGCTGGCTGCGCCGTCTGCACGACGATCTGGGCCTGACCGGTGTTTTCGTGACCCACGACCAGGAAGAGGCGCTGGAAGTCGCCGACCGGGTGGTGGTGATGTCCCAGGGCCGGATCGAACAGATCGGCACCCCGGCCGAGGTCTATGACCGGCCGGCGACGGCCTTCGTCTATCAGTTCTTCGGTAACGTCAACAAGCTGCCGGTGACGGTTGATGCAGGGCGTCTGAAGGTCGCAGGCGTCAGCGGAGCCGGCACGGCGGGGCTGCCGCTGCCGGCGGGGCTGGAGGCGACCCGCGCCGAACAGGGTACGCTTTATGTCCGGCCGCATGATCTGGCGGTGCTGCCGGCGGGCGCCACCGATGCGCTGCCGGCGACCGTGCGCCATCTGGTGGCTTTCGGCGCTTCGGTGCGCATCGAACTCGATGTGCCCGGGCTGGATCTGGTCGAGGCCGAACTGCCGCGCGAGGAAGCCGACGCGCTCGGCCTCGCCAATGGCCGGACGGTCGCGCTCCGGGTCAAGCGGGGGCGGTTGTTTTTCGACGACGATACCGGCTGGGATGTCGGTCTGACCGAGCCGGTTGCCGCCTGACCCGCGTCACACCCTCACTCGCGTCACGGCCTGGCCCCCGTCACGCCCGGATCGAGCGCAGCCCCCGCCGGCAGATCCTGGCCGTGGCAGGGCAGGGGCTTTCAGTCTGCCAGCGGCCGGTGAGCGCCAGCACTGTCTCGGGCCGGTCCTTGGCGGCATCGTTCAGCCAGTTGCCGACCGAGTCCTGCACATAGGTTTCAGGGTCCGCCTTCAGCGGCTCTAGCAGGGCGAAGCCCGGGGTCGGGTCCGCCTTCAGCGGCTTCAGATGGGCACACCAGACCCCGCGTGGCCGGGTTGCCTCGCTCGCGAAGCGGCGCAGGCGCGGTGAGGCTTCTGCCGTCCAGGGCATCAGCGCCGCGATGGCGCCCGGAATATCGGCGGTGATGCGGTCGCGGATCGCAAGCCAGGCCCATTCTCTCACACCGAAATGACCGTCATCCGCGAAGGGGCGGATGGCGTCGCGCCAGAGGTCGTGATCTGCGGGGGCAGTCCGGCCCACGGCGAAACAGGCCCAGCCGCGCACGGTATCCGATGGGTGATCGGCCAGGTGCCGGATCACCTCGGGGCCATAGCGGCCGATGATCAGCTCCGCCGCCAGCGCCATGCGCCGCGAGATGCCGAGTGCCGCCGCCGCATCCATCGCCTGCAGCACCTGACCACCGGCATCGGGGAAGACCGACCGCATCAGGATCGCGAAATCGACCGCAAGGCATTCGGCAAGGGTCGTGGCGGCAACCTCTCCGGCATTCAGCGCGGCATGGCGGTCGGGGGAAAGGGCCGTCGGCTTCATGATCCGTCCTCGCTGGCAAGACCTGCTCTCAACTTGCCGAGCAGCCTGACGAGGTCTGCCTGCTCTTCCGCCGAAAGCCCCGCCGTCAGTCCGGCGATCCAGCCGGCATGCTCCTGGAACGCCCTGGCCGTCACCGCTTCGCCGGATGTCGTCAGCATCACCCTGACCCGTCTGCGGTCCTCGGGATCGGCCGTGCGCCGGACAAGACCGTCGCGTTCCAGCCCGTCGAGCAGACCGGTGATCGTGCCACGGGTCACGCCGGCCCGATCGGCCAGGACATGCGGTGCCAGCCCGTCCGTCCGGTCGCGGAGCAGGAAGAGCAGCACGAACCTGCCTTCCGAGAGGCCATGACTGCCGAGCCGGATGGCGCAATCGCGATCGATGGCCCGAGCCGTCGACAGCAGCTCCATGCAGGTCCGGAGCCCGTTGAGCCCGGTGAGGCCCCGCCGTTGAGCCTCGTCGAGCAAAGCCTGATATTTGATGTCCATTTTTTCCATAAGGCGCCATATAGTATGGTGACTTATGGAGAGTCAAGTCCGCAGTGTCGCGTTGCGGATCAGGGCCTCGACTGCATCCGGCGCCGTCACCGGCAGCATGTGTCCGCCGTCGATCAGTGTCAGCTGCAGCGCCGGCAGCTTTGTCTGCAGGGCCTGGCCGTGGGCGCGCCAGTCCAGGATCCGGTCGCCGCGGGCGAAGATCATGTGGACGGGCAGGGCGATGTCGGGATAGCGGGCAGCCATGACGGGCAGGTCGTCATTGGCCGCCACCATGTCGATCGAGGCCGAGCGGAAGGCCTTGGGCCTGAGGCCGAGCAGGCCGCCGCCGGCGATCGCGAAATCCGCGGGAACCGGATCGGGGCCGAACACCTCGTCCAGCACCTTGCGGCCGCGGAGGAAGGACATCGGCGTCGCCATCGTCCAGGCGACCAGCCGACGGGCGATATCCGAGCGGATCGCCAGCCCCTTGAAGATGTCGGGGGGCGTCTCCTGCGGGTGGGTGAGAGCGGCGATCAGCGCCACACCCGAAATCGTCTCCGGATGATCCAGCGCCACGCCCAGCGCGATCGCGCCGCCGAGCGAATGGCCGACCAGCAGCGGCGGGTGCGGCAGCTTCAGCGCCCGGATGAAATCCGCGATCACGCCGGCCTGGGCCAGCACATTGGCGGGCGCGTCGTCGGGGCGGGTGGAATGGCCGGAGCCTGGCCGGTCGACCAGGATCACCCGGTGATCGGTCCGGAGCCGGCCGAGCAGGCTGTGGGTGAAGTGATGCATCTGGCCGCCGAGGCCATGGACCATCACCACCGCCGGCCGGTCGTCGTCCGGGCCGGTGCCGTCGTCCAGATAGTGCAGGCGATTGCCCCGGACGTCCATGAACCGGCCGCGCGGCGGCAGCGCCTTCTCCACCCGGCTGGCCGTCCAGCCGGTGAACAGGGCGAGCCCGCCGCCGGTGGCACCCAGCGCGATGATCGCTTCCAGAAGCATCAGCCTGCACCTCCCGCATCTCTGCGCCGCCCGAAGGCAAGGTTGTCGTCGACCACCGAACCGTAGCGCAGTGCGGCCATATCGAGGAGATAGTTCTGATTGAGCCGCCAGGGCTTGCGGTCGCCCTGACGGGGGAGGTCGGCTGCGGCCCGGCGGACATAGCCCGAGGCAAGGTCGATCGCCGGCCGGGTGGCGAGGTCGGGCTCGGGCGGGCGGGGCATGAACCAGTCCGCCCCCTTGGCGTCCATGCGGCGGATCAGACGGCAGAGGTGCTGCGCGGTCAGCTCGCATTTCAGCGTCCAGGAGGCGTTGGTGTAGCCGAGGGCCAGAGCGAAATTGGGCACGCCGCTCAGCATCATGCCCTTGTACGACGTCGTCTCGCCCACCCGCACCGGCCGGCCGTCGACCGAGAGGGTGATATGGGCGAGCAGCTTCATCCGAAGGCCGGTGGCTGCGACCACGATGTCGGCCGCCAGCTCTTCCCCCGAAGTAAGGCGAAGGCCGGTTTCGGTGAAGCGCTCGATGCTGTCGGTGACGACCGAGGCGGTGCCGGCCCGGATCGCCCGGAACAGATCGCCGTCCGGTACCAGGCAGAGCCGCTGATCCCAGGGGTCATAGGCCGGTGTGAAGTGGCGATCCTGGTCGGGGCCAAGCTGATGGCGCACGCCGGCGAGGATCTTCGACTTCACCAGCGCCGGCTTCTTGCGGGCAAGGTTGTAGAAATAGATCGACAGCAGCACGTTCTTCCATCGGGCCGCCCGGAAGGCGAGGCGTTCCGGAAGATGTCGGCGGAGCCAGCCTGCGGCGGCATCCCGGGATGGCCGGGCGACGATATAGGTGGGGGAGCGCTGGAGCATGGTCACATGCGCAGCACTTTCTGCGAGCGCCGGTACCAGGGTGACGGCGGTGGCGCCGCTGCCGATCACCACCACCCGTTTGTCCCGATGGTCCAGATCCGCCGGCCAGTCCTGGGGATGGATGATGCGGCCGCGAAAATCCGCCATGCCCGGCCAGTCGGGCATATGGCCCGCCGCATAGTCGTAATAGCCGCTGCAGGCATAGAGCACCCGGCAGGTGAAACGGCGCGGGCGCCGCTCGGGTCCGGCCTCCACAAGCACCTGCCAGCGGGCGGTGGCACTGTCCCAGTCGGCGGAGACGACCCGGTGACCGAACAGAATCCGCCGGTCGATGCCGAATTCGGCGGCCGTGTCGCGCACATAATCGCGGATCGAGGGACCGTCGGCGAAAACCTTGTCGCCGATCCAGGGGCGAAAGCCGAAGCCCAGCGTGTACATGTCGCTGTCGGAGCGGATGCCGGGATAGCGGAACAGATCCCAGGTGCCGCCGATCGCATCGCGGGCCTCGAGGATGGCATAGTCGAGGCCGGGGCAGCGGGTCTGAAGATGGTAGCCGGCGGCGATGCCCGACAGGCCGGCGCCGATCACCAGGACGTCGACGGCGCGCAGGTCAGGGCTTGCGGTCCCGGCACTGCCGGAGCCGATCGTGGTGGTGTCCATGAACGGGTATCCTCCCTGGCGTCGCGGGCCGGGCCGGGTGTTTTCGGGCGAGGGCCCTGCCGGTCTCTCTGATCCGCGGCGATGTGCGTGTTACGCTTGCACGGAGGTCAGCCTAAGGTGTTTACCTTAGATAAGTCAACACGTGCCGCAGGAGGATCCGGATGGCGACGACGGCAGGGCGCAGGTCGGGAACGCGACAGCGGATCCTGGAGACCTGTCGGGAGCTGTTCAACCGGCGGGGGACTGCCGACATCACCACCGCCGAGATCGCGGCGGCGGTCGGCATCAACGAGGGCAACCTCTATTACCACTTCAAGCGCAAGGAGCAGATCCTCGAGACCCTGTTCGCGGCTTTCGCGGCCGAACTGCGCGAGGTGGCGGCGGCTGATCTGGCGGAGGGGGAGGCAGAGACCCGGGCCGCGCGGTATTTCCGTGGCTGGTTCGGCCTGATGTGGGAATGGCGGTTCTTCTACCGGGATGCCATGGTCGTCCGCAGGCTGGCCCCGGGCCTGCAGGCCGAACTGGAAAGGCTGGCCGATGAGGGCCAGGCGGATCTGCGCCGGGCGCTGCGGTCGATGGCGGCAAACGGGTTGATCGTGGCCGATGACGACGAACTGGAGCGGATGATGGTCAACGCCTGGATCGTCGCGACCTATTGGATCGACTATCTGCGCATGCGCCATGGCGTCGGCGACATCACCCGCCGGCATCTCGACTGGGGCGCCTGGCAGCTGATGGGCATCTTCGAGCCCTATCTCACGGCCGAGGGCCGCCGGCTGCTGGCGGCGGCAGGCGGTGTGCGTCCCGGGCCGGTTCCGGAGGTGCAGGCCTAGTCTTCCGGGCGCAGCACCAGCCAGGTGGCGACGGGGATAAGGATGGCCGCGGTTCCGGCCAGCACCATGGTCGGTGCGCCGAGCGCCCAGGAAAGGGTCAGTCCGGCCGTCATCGCGACCACGGCCGCGATCTTCGCCTTGCGCGACACGATCCCCCGCTCGCGCCAGGCGCGGATCGAGGGGCCGTAGCGGGGATGTTCCAGCAGCCGGCGGGCGAGTTCCGGATCAGCGCGCATGAAGCAGGCGACGGCCAGGATCAGGAAGATCGTGGTCGGCATCAGCGGCAAGACCGCGCCGATCGCCCCCAGCCCGACGCAGATCCAGCCGGCGATGCGCAGCAGCCGGGCGCGGGGATGCGGCGGCGCGGCTTCCCCATCGGGCGCGGCCGCCTCTGGCCCGCGCTCGTCGGCCGTGTCGCGCAACATCGGGTCCGGCTCCGTCGTCATGGGTGGAGAGTAGGCCGCACGGCCGGTCGCGGCAACAACCGGCCGTGCGACGATCTCCCGCAGGGACCGGGAGGCAGACGATCCCTGCGGGCGGCGGCGGACATCCGGGCGGGCACACGGAGGAAACCGCCGCCACCACCCCCCCCGGGGCGCAATCGGGGGGCGGGAAGGCAGGTCAGGCAGAGGTCATTCGGCTGCGTCACTGAGGCTCAGACCCAGCCGTGCGGCGACCCCGGCGCCATAGGCGGGATCGGCCTTGGCGAAATGGCCGATCTGGCGGCGCTGGATGTCTTCAGGCACCGGGGCCATGGCACCGGCGATCGCGGTCATCAGGCGGTCTTGTTCGGCCTCGCTCATCAGCCGGAACAGATCGCCGGCCTGGGTGTAATCGTCATTGCCCTCGCGATGGCTGTAGCGGTCGGCCGGGCCGTCGAGCGGCAGGGGCGGTTCGCCGGCCGCCGGATCCTCGACCGGCCCGCCGAAGCCGTTCGGCTCGTAATTGGGCTGCCGGCCACCATTGTCGTCGAAGCGCATGGCGCCGTCGCGATGGGCGGGATGCGCCTGGACGACCGGCCGGTTCACCGGCAGCTGGTCGGCATTCACCCCCACCCGATACCGATGCGCATCGCCATAGGCGAAGAGCCGGGCCTGGAGCATGCGATCGGGCGAGGCGGTGATGCCGGGCACGAGATTGCCGGGGCTGAAGATCGACTGCTCGATCTCGGCGAAATAGTTCTCAGGGTTCCGGTTCAACTCGACGACGCCGACCTCGATCAGCGGGAAATCCGCATGCGGCCAGACCTTGGTCAGGTCGAAGGGGTCATAGGGCGTCTGCCGTGCTTCGGCCTCGGTCATCACCTGGATCATCATCCGCCAGCGCGGATAGTCGCCGCGCTCGATCGCCTCGTAGAGATCCGCCTGATGGCTCTCGCGGTCGCGGCCGATGATGTCGGCCGCGACCGCATCGGTGATGTTGCGGATGCCCTGCATGGATTTCAGGTGGAACTTCACCCACACCCGCTCACCGGCGGCATTGACCAGACCGAAGGTGTGGCTGCCGAAGCCGTGCTGGTGACGATAGGTGGCCGGCAGGCCGCGATCCGAGAACAGGATCGTCACCTGGTGCAGGCTCTCCGGGCTGCGCGACCAGAAATCCCACATGGCGGTGGGGTTGCGCAGATTGGTCCGCGGGTCGCGCTTCTGGGTGTGGATGAAATCGGGGAATTTCAGCGGGTCGCGGATGAAGAAGATCGGCGTGTTGTTGCCGACCAGATCCCAGTTGCCCTCGTCGGTATAGAACTTGACCGCGAAGCCGCGCACATCGCGCTCGGCATCGGCGGCGCCGCGCTCGCCGGCCACGGTCGAGAACCGGATCAGCAGCGGGGTCTCTTTGCCCACCTCTGCGAAGATCTTCGCCTTGCTGTAGCGGGTGACGTCGTTGGTGATGGTCAGCCTGCCGAAGGCACCGGAGCCCTTGGCATGCACCACGCGCTCGGGGATACGCTCGCGGTTGAAATGCGCCAGCTTCTCGATCAGGTGGACGTCGTCGAGCGTGACCGGGCCGCGGCGGCCGGCGGTGCGGCTGTACTGGTTGCTGGCAACCGGCGCACCGGCGGCGGTGGTCAGGGTCGGTCGGGTGGTCTGATCAGCCCGGGTATTTTGGGCCGCGTCGTTCTTAGGCGTGCTCATGGGGTCTGCCTCCTCACATGCATCCGGCATCGGCTTGTCGCCATCTGCCCTCGCCTGTGATCCTGAGGTCTGCACGCCTATAGTGGAAATCGATTGTAGAAATCTATGTGATAGTTATTGACTATCTATCCATGTTCCGGACCGTCGCCCAGACAGCGATTGACCTCGATGATCGGATGATGCAGGTCGGGGCGCCCGGGCAGTCGTGCCCGATAGTCGTCGGGGCCGGCATCCCCATGCGTGACGACCGCCGCGACCAGCGTCCAGGCCTGGTGGCCGACCGACCAGAGATGCAGGTCGACCACCCTGGAATCTCCATCCGATTCGAGAGCGGCCGTGATCTCGCGCCGCATCGCTTCGGGGGCCTGCCGATCGAGCAGCACACCGGCCGATTGCCGTCCCAGATCCACCGACCATTTCAGGATCACCGCTGCGGCCAGCAATGCCGCGAGCGGGTCGGCCCAGAGCCAGCCCGTCATCCAGGCGAGACCGACGGCTGCAATGGCGGCAAGACTGGTGAGGGCATCGGCCAGCACATGCAGAAGTGCGGCCCGGGCATTGGTGTCGAGGCCGTGCCCGTGCCCGTGCCCGTGATGATGATCGTGATGATGATCATGTCCGTCATCGTGGCCATGATGATGATCAAGCCCGAGCAGCGCTGCGGAGGCGAGGTTCACGATCAGCCCGATCACCGCGACCATGATCGCGTCGCCATAGGCGATCGGTCGTGGATCGAACAGCCGCGCCACCGCTTCGCCGGCGATGACCAGGGCGGAGACGCCAAGCAGTAATGCACTGGCAAAGCCTGCAAGTTCCCCGATCTTGCCGCTGCCGAAGCTGTAGCGCCGGTCCAGGGCGCGGGCGCGGGTGAGGATGTAAGCGAGCGCGGCAAGGCCGAGTGCAAAGGCATGGGTGCCCATATGCAGCCCATCGGCCAGCAGGGCCATGGAGCCGGTCAGCCAGCCGGCCACCACTTCGGCAATCATGGTGACGATGGTCAATGCAATGACGGCATGAACCCGGCGCTCGACCGGGCGTCGCACGGTCTGTCCGAAGCCGTGGGCCGGCTGCCATTCATCGGTCGGGCGACTATGCATGGGACCTGCCCTCCGCTGATTGTCTGAAGAAGACCTCGTCCAGACCATCGGTGTTCCGCCGGCAGGGATCAAGGCCGTTCAGTCACGGCGCCACCACCTGTGTCCCGGGCGGAGCCGCCTGACGACAGACACGCGCCAGGGCGGTTGCATCGGCATCACCTGTTCCGCGCCGCCAGACAAGGCCGATCCGGCGATGGCCGGCCTCACCCTCGACCGGGCGGAAGATCATCCGCCGCTCCCCGCCCCGCTGCCAGGCATGGGCGGCGAGGGCGGGCACCAGGGTGGTGCCGAAGCCGGCGGCAACCAGCTCGCGCAGGGTCTCCAGACTGGCTGCGCGGAAGTCGTCACCGCCGGGGCTGGGGCGGGCACAGGCGGCCAATACCTGGTCGCGCAGGCAGTGACCGTCGGAAAGGACCAGCAGCCGGGCCACGGCCAGCTCGGCTTCGCTGATTGCGGGCGCCTCGTCGGGCAGGGGGCGGTCGGTGTCTGCGGGCTCGACGGCGAAGAAGCCTTCGTCGAACAGCGGCGCCGCCTGCCGGCCGCGCAGTTCGACCGGCAGGGCGACCAGGGCGGCATCCAGCCGGCCGTCGTCGAGCAGCCCCAGCAGATTGTCGGTCAGATCCTCGATCACCACCAGGTCGAGCTCGGGATGTGCCTGCTTCAGTGCCGGCAGCAGGCTCGGCAGCAGATAGGGGCCGAGGGTGGGGATCGCCCCCAGCCGGTAGGGTCCCTCCAGCGGCTTCGCCCGATGCCGGGTCAGCCGCAGGATCGCCTGCTGTTCCGCAAGCGCCCGGCGGGCATGGGTCACGATGCGCTCGCCGGCCGCCGTCAGCCGCACGCCCTTGCGGCTGCGCTCGACCAGTTCCACGCCCAGATAGTCCTCAAGCTTGCGCAGCTGGGCGCTCAGGGTGGGCTGGGCGACGCCTGCGGCCGCGGCAGCCCGACCGAAATGGCCGTGATCGGCGATGGCGACCAGATATCTGAGTTCGGTCAGGGTCATGGGGGTGGGCTGGCTCCGTGACGATCGGGACTGCCTATCGTGTCCATCCGCATTCGCCTCTACAAGTCCGGGGCGTGCTCCTGTATATAAGAGTGAAACTTAGATTCATTCCAGTAGATGGAGTGTCCCGCCCATGTCCGCCGATCGTGATCCCCGCATCGCCTCCGATCCGCGAAAACCCGCCACGGCCCGTGCTGGCCGTATCGCTGCTGGCCTGGCTGCGGCACGATCCGGCCTGCCCGCCACCATCGCGGCACTCGCGGTTGTCGTGCTGGCGGCCGTCGCCGTCACGGCCGTGCTCGACGGCGCCGAGGCAGCGGTGACGCTTGGTCTTGCCGGCTGGCTGCCGGTCGCCATTGCAGCGATTGTCGTCGGTGGTGGTGGCTCGGGACTGAAGCGGCGCATGATCCGCGGTTATGGGTTCACGGCGGTCCTGCCGCTGCTGCCGCTTGCGGTGGGCGTGGCGCTTGCCTCGCACGGCAGCTTCTGAGCCTGGAAGCTCTTGTTCTCGGCCCTGAAACGTGGATGATGCCGGCGAGTATGGGACCATGCGCTTTGTGGCGCGGTCCCCGCCGTTCAACAGCCGTCGTCCAACACACAGGGACCTCCGTCCGATGTCCAGCGCCCAGCGGAAGACCGCCATCCGTATCAGCCGTGCCGAGGATTTTCCGGCCTGGTTCCAGGAAGTGGTCAAGGAAGCCGAGATGGCCGAGCCCTCGGGCGTGCGTGGCTGCATGGTCATCCGCCCCTGGGGCTATGGCGTCTGGGAGCAGATCCAGAAGCGCTTCGATCAGCGCATCCGCGAGACCGGCCATCAGAACTGCTATTTCCCGATCTTCATCCCGCTCGACCTGATCGAGAAAGAGGCGGCCCATGTCGAGGGCTTCGCCAAGGAGATGGCGGTCGTCACCCATCACCGCCTGGTCCAGAAGGACGGCAAGCTGGTCCCCGATGGACAGCTGGAAGTGCCGCTGGTCGTCCGCCCGACCTCGGAGACCGTGATCGGCGAGGCCTTTGCCCGCTGGATCCGCAGCTATCGCGACCTGCCGCTGAAGATCAACCAGTGGGCCAATGTGGTCCGCTGGGAGATGCGGCCCCGGGTCTTTCTGCGCACCAGCGAATTCCTCTGGCAGGAAGGGCATACCGCCCATGCCACCCGCGAGGAGGCGATGGACGAGACCGCGACCATGCTCGAAGTCTATCGCGAGGTGGTCGAGGACTGGCTGGCGGTGCCGGTGATCCCGGGTGAAAAGCCCGAGAGCGAGCGCTTCCCCGGCGCGGTGGAAACCCATTGCATCGAGGCGATGATGCAGGACGGCAAGGCGCTGCAGGCTGGCACCTCGCATTTCCTGGGCCAGAACTTCTCCAAGGCCGCCAATATCCAGTTCCAGACCAAGGATGGCGGGCTCGAATTCGTTTACACCACCTCGTGGGGCGTCTCGACCCGGCTGATCGGCGCGCTGATCATGACCCATTCCGACGATGACGGCCTGCGGCTGCCCCCGGCCGTGGCGCCGGCGCAGATCGTGATCCTGCCGATCATCCGCGACGAGGCGAGCGAAGCCCAGGTGATGCCGGCGGTCGAGGCGCTGGCGAAGCGGCTGTCGGGCGAACGCTATCTGGACCTCCCGGTGCGGGTCGAGGTCGACCGTCGCGACATGAATGCCGGCGAAAAGCGCTGGTCGTGGATCAAGCGCGGCGTGCCGGTGATCCTGGAAGTGGGCCCCCGCGACGTCGCCTCGGGCTCGGTCGCGGTCACCGAGCGTACCGCCCTCGACCAGAAGAAGGCGATCCTGCCGCAGGACGAACTGGTCTCGGGCATTTCGGACCGGCTGGCTGCGATCCAGAAGCGGCTCTATGACGAGGCGGCCGCCTTCCGCGAGACCCGGATCCGCACCGACATCACCGATTACGAGGCCTTCCGCGCCTTCTTCTCGAAGGAGGGCAGCGACTTCACCGGCGGCCTCGGCTTCGTGCGGGCCCCCTGGTGCGGCACGCGGGAAAGCGAGGCGAAGCTCGACGATCTGGGTGTCACCATCCGCTGCCTGCCCTATGACCAGGGCGATGTGGCGGGCAAGGCCTGTGTGCTGACCGGCGCGCCTGCGACCGTGGAGGCCATCTTCGCCAAGTCCTACTGATCGGCGTCCTGTTCATCGGCATGGGCCTGCGGTGATCCTGCATTGCCGTAGCAATATTGCGCTGCACCAAAGCCACCCCTTCGGAAATTCCGCGAGGGGTGGCTTTTTCTTTGCGATTCGGGAAAATCCTCCGGACGGGCAGGGCGGGGGCTGCTATCGTTGCAGAAGGCCATGACCGGCCGTGCGACCGCCAGGCAGGCATCCGCAATATGGACGATTTCGCGCGTCAGTTCGAAACCGACATCCTTCGCTCGGCCTACGCCTATTGGCGTGGGCTCTGCGGCGACACCGGCATGCCCCTGCGGCGCCAGATCGATCCGCTCGATCTGCGCCGGCTGCTGCCGAACCTGTTCATCTATGACGTCGTCCGGGCGGAGGATGGCAGCTGGGACTACCGCTTCCGTCTGGTCGGGACGCGGATCTCAGAAGCCCATGGCGGCGATCATCGCGGGCGGCTGCTGCGCGACGTCCATGGCGATCAGTGGTCGCGGATCGAGGAGGATTATCACGGCGTGGTCCGCACCGGGCGGCCGAATTTCGCCCGCCGCTCTGGTTTTGCCATCAACAAGGACTACGTGACCTATGAACGCATCCTGCTGCCGGTGAGCGATGCCGGCGATCGTGTCGATGCCCTGTTCGGTGCCGCCCATTACTGGATGGGGTGATGTGGAGGCCGCGACGTCGTGTCGCGTGTCACGCGACGAAGCGTGCGCCCATATTGAGGATTGCGCATCCGTCCCGCCAGTTTCCGGGATCCCTTCCGCAGTCCCGTTCCCATCAGCGATGCGCCCCAGCCCCGAGGAGAAGAGCCCATGCCGGGCCAGAACATGTCGGGCCAGGAAGAAATGGTCTGGACCAATACAATGACAGAAGAGGCAGCCGCCGAGCCGGCGTCGCCGGGCTTCTGGCGCGCGCTTCGCCGCGGCTTCGCCCGCCGCTGCCCCCGTTGCGGCGAGGCGCCGGCTTTCGACGGCTATCTGAAGGTGCGCGATCACTGCGATCACTGCGGCGAAGCGCTGGGCAGCTACCGCGCCGACGACGCGCCGCCCTATTTCACCATCTTCCTGGTCGGCCACATCGTGGTGCCGCTGATGCTGTGGGTTGAAAAGGACTGGATGCCCGATCTCTGGGTGCATGTCCTGCTCTGGATTCCGCTCAGCCTGATCCTGACCTTCCTGTTCCTGCCCCGCATCAAGGGGGCGGTGCTGGGGGCGATGGTCCATCTGGGCATCCACTAGAACCCTCTGCCCGCGCACGTCCCAGGTTCCCGGAACGCCCGTGTCCTTTTTGAGGGGCATGGGCGTTTTTTCGTGGTCTGACCGACACTTCCGCATTCGGCGGCTTGGTAATCGGTGACGCAGGACCTATGTCTAGGTCATGGGGATGCGGTTTCCGATCAGGGATCTCCCGACAAGATCATGATCGGCCGCGGCATCCCGTCCGAATGACGTACCCATCCTCGAATTCGTCCTCGAACCAGAGGGAGGCAGGATGCAGCCCGTCGAAGAGCTTCGCTATCTGATCCTGGCGGCACAGCGCGAAGCCTACCGTCAGCTCGCCGACCGGCTGCGGCCGCTCGGCCTTACGCCCTCCCAGGCGGAGGTGCTGACGGTTTTGGCCCAGCGTGAGCCCCTGTCGCTGGTCGATCTGGGCGAGTTGCTGGTCTGCGAGACCGGCAGCCCCAGCCGGCTGGTCAATGGTCTGGTCGAACACGGCCTGGTGCGCCGGGACCGTTCCGACACCGACCGCCGGATGATCACTCTCACCCTCACCGACCGCGGCCGATCCCAGGTCCAGCGGCTGACCGATATCGATCGTCAATATCACGCCGACATGTCGCGCCGACTGAACGGCGACGACCTCGACCATGTCACCCGCGCCCTCTGGCAGCTGGTCGGTGACCGGCCGGCCGGCCGGGCCCTGCAGAAGCGGCGTTGAGCCGCCGGTCTCAACCGGGACCGAACATCGCGACGACCCTCTGCCGGGCCGTGCCGATATGATAGTCGCTCGCCTCCGCGAAACTCGTCGCGTCGCCTGACCGGAGCGCGTCGAGCAAAGGCTCGTGGGTGCGGGCGATTTCGTGCGGGTCGTCGTAAAGCCGGCCGATCATGGCAATGCCATAGCGGGTCTCGGCGGTCAGCTCGTCGAAGACCTTGAGCAGGCGGCGATTGCCGGCGAAGACGCAGATCATGCGGTGGAACTTCAGATCCTCCTCGATCTGACGGTCGCCATCACCTGCCTCGGCCAGACGATGGAGCAGCTGCACCTGGGCCGACAGGGCGGTATCCATCTCGGGCGTCAACCGGCCGGCCAGCAATCCGCCTGCATGGCGTTCCAGGCACATGCGCAGATCATAGATCTGGTCGAGATCCGCCGCATCGAAGCTGCGGACGAAAAAGCCGCGGCGCGGCACCGCGACCACCAGCCCCCGGTTCTCCAGCAGGCGGGCCGCCTCGCGCACGGGGGCGCGGCTCACCCCCAGATCGCGCGCGATGGTCGCCTCGGTCAACCGGGCGCCGGGGGCAAACCCCCCCTTCATGATCGCCTCGGTCAAGACCTGGGCGATGCGGTTGACCAGGTCGTCCTGCGCCAGCGCCGCAAGCTGCGGCGTGGCCTGGGTACCTGCGGCACTATGCGGGGGGCGTGTCGGTCCGGTTGCGGTCATATGTCACCTCTCCCTTGCGACTATGCCCGAAACATGGTCGAATGTCGATTGTCGACAATTTGCAACGCGACATTCCGCCGCCCCCGCGCCGCGTTTGCAGCCCCCACCCGTCGACCGCCCGGCTTCGTCGACTGCCCCGTCCGTCGACCGCCCCAGTCTATCGACGACTCTTTCCGCGCCCGCCGTTGCGGGGCACCGCATCCGTCATCTCCGCGCGAGGTCCGCCTGATGCAGACCGCATCCCAGCTCCACCCCACCACCGATCCCGTCGACAAGATCCGGGTCGATCTGGCCGCGGCCTATCGGCTGGTCGCCCATTTCGGCTTGGACGACAGCATCTTCACCCATATCTCGGCGCGCGTGGCCGATGCCGAGGACGGGACCGGCCGGTTCCTGATCAATCCCTACGGCCTGCGCTTCGACGAGGTGACGGCGTCGAACCTGGTGACGGTGGATCTGAACGGCCGGATCATCGACGACCCGTATGGCGCCGGCATCAATGCCGCGGGCTTCACCATCCACAGCGCCGTTCATGCCGCACGTCACGACGTGCAGTGCGTGCTGCACACCCACACCGTCGCCGGCGTCGCCGTGTCGTGCCAGGCAGAGGGGTTGCTGCCGCTGAACCAGTGGTCGCTGCAGTTCCACGACCGCATCGCCTTCCATGAATACGAAGGCATTGCGCTGGATCTGGACGAGCGCGAGCGGCTGGTGAACGATCTGGGCGACCGCAAGGTGATGATCCTGCGCAATCACGGCCTGCTGACCTGTGGCAGCACGGTCGCGGAGGCGTTCAAGCTGATGTACAATCTGGAGCGCAGCTGCAAGGCGCAGCTTGCCCTGCAGGCCTCGGGCGCGCCTGTCCATCGCCCGAGCGACGAGGTGGCGCGCAAGACCGCCGCCCAGTATTCGGGCTGGAGCGACAAGCACGGCCACAACCGGCCCGACCCGGAGTGGGAGGCCTATCTGCGCCTCCTCCGTCGGACCCAGCCCGATTTCGAGAACTGACCGACCAGAACAGGATTTCGTGCCCGGCAGGGAGGCCGGGCGCGGATTTCGTGGCCGTTCGACGACAGATCGAAACCAACGACACCAGAACGGGATGAGCCACGTCCGAAGACCGACGTAAAACCGAGACGTCAGGGGGAACAGGAATGATCAGGGGAATTCTGCTCGGCGGCGTGGCAGCGCTGTCGTGGATCTTCGCGGCCACCGCGGCACCCGTCGAGGGAGGACGGGCCAATGTGGTGATCCAGCCCGAGCCGCCGGGACTGATGCTGGGCATGATCCAGAACGGCCCGACGCAGATGGTGGCCGGCAACATCTATGAAGGCCTGCTGCGCTACGACAAATCGCTGAAGCCGATGCCGCAGCTCGCCGAGAGCTGGACCGTGTCCGGCGACGGCACGATCTACACTTTCAAGCTCCGCCAGGGTGTCACCTGGCATGACGGCAAGCCCGTCACCTCGGCCGACGTCGTCTTCTCGGTCGACAAGTTCCTGCGCGAGACCCATGCGCGCCTGCGCGCCTCGCTCGCCTATGTCGACAACATCTCGGCGCCGGACGACCACACCGTCGTCTTCAAGCTGAAGGAGCCCTTCGGCCCCTTCCTCGGCATCTTCGAGGTCGGCACCATGCCGATGGTGCCGAAGCACATCTATGAAGGCACCGACTACAAGACCAATCCCGCGAACAACACGCCCATCGGCACCGGCCCCTTCAAGTTCAAGGAATGGGTCAAGGGTTCGCATATCCTGCTGGTCAAGAACGAGAACTATTACGAGAAGGGCAAGCCCCATCTCGACGAGATCTACTGGCATGTGATCCCCGATGCGGCCTCGCGCGCCGTCGCCTTCGAAAACGGCACGGTCGACATCCTGCCGGGCGGCTCGGTCGAGAATTTCGACGTGCCGCGGCTGACCGCGATGGACAATGTCTGCGTCACCGACGAGGGCTGGGAGTTCTTCTCGCCCCTCTCATGGCTGTGGCTGAACAACCGCGAAGGCCCCACCAAGGACGTGCGCTTCCGCAAGGCGATCATGTACGCGATGGATCGCGAATTCGCGAAGGACGTGCTCTGGAACGGTCTGGGTGACGTGGCCACGGGTCCGTTCTCGTCCAAGATCCGCTTCTACTCCGACGACGTCACGCCCTATCCGCACGACCCCGAGAAGGCCAAGGCGCTGCTGAAGGAGATGGGCTATGACGGCACGCCCGTCCGCCTGCTGCCGCTGCCCTATGGCGAGACCTGGCAGCGCTGGGCGGAAGCGGTGAAGCAGAATCTGGAAGAGGTGGGCATCAAGGTCGAACTGGTCGCGACCGACGTCGCCGGCTGGAACCAGAAGGTGGCCGACTGGGATTACGACCTCGCCTTCACCTATCTCTACCAGTATGGCGACCCGGCGCTCGGCGTGTCGCGGACCTATGTCTCGACCAACATCGCCAAGGGCTCGCCCTGGAACAATGTCGAGGGCTATGTCTCGCCCGAGATCGACAAGCTGTTCCACGAGGGGGCCAGCGCCTTCTCCGACAAGAAGCGTGAGGGCGTCTACAAGGTCGTCCAGAAGAAGCTGGTCGAAGACGTGCCGGTGGCCTGGCTGCTGGAACTCGGCTTCCCGACCATCACCCGCTGCAACGTGAAGAACCTGATCACCACGGGCATCGGCGTGAACGACGGCTTCAAGGACGCCTGGATCGAGTGACCGGCGGGATGTGACGGCCGGTCGGGACCGCTCTGTCCGGGAGCGGTCCCGCCGGGCCGGCCGTCGCATCCGTCGCGTTCCTGCCATTCCCTTCCGGGCGCCCCGTCGAGGAGACCTGTCGATGGCGCTTGCACGCTTCCTGTTCGGCCGGCTGGTCAAGGCCGCCCTGGTGCTGCTTGCGGTTCTGGTGCTGAACTTCTTTCTGATCCACGCGGCGCCGGGTGATCCGGCGGCGGTCATGGCCGGCGAGGCCGGTGCCGCCGACGAGATCTTCATCCAGCAGCTGCGCGAGCGCTTCGGCCTCGATCAGCCGCTGCATGTGCAGCTGTGGATCTACCTCTCGGGCGTGGTCACGCTCGACTTCGGCTATTCCTATCGTCAGCAGATGCCGGTCCTGGATCTGATCATGGACCGCCTGCCGGCGACATTGCTGCTGACCGGCACCGCCTTCGTGATCTCGCTGATCATGGGCGTCGCGGCCGGAGCGGTTGCGGCCATGCGCCGCGGCAAGTGGTCGGACACGGCCATCACGACGGCCGCCCTGATCTTTTATGCGACACCGCTTTACTGGGTGGCGCTGATGGCCGTGCTGCTCTTTTCGGTGGAACTCGGCTGGCTGCCGGGCTTCGGCATGGAAACTGTCGGCGGCGATGCCACCGGCTTCGGCCATGTGCTCGATGTCGCCGAACACCTGATCCTGCCAGCCTTCACCCTGGGCCTGTTCTTCATGGCGGTCTACACCCGCATGACCCGTGCGTCGATGCTGGAGGTCTCGCGGCTGGATTTCGTGAAAACCGCACGTGCCAAGGGGCTGAAACCCGCCGTCATCCAGCGCCGCCACGTGCTGCGTAACGCCATTCTGCCGATCGTCACCCTGGCCGGCCTCCAGGCCGGGCAGATGGTCGGCGGTGCCATCCTCACCGAGACCGTTTTCGCCTGGCCGGACATCGGCCGGCTGATGTTCGAGGCCCTGCTGCAGCGTGACTACAACCTGCTGCTCGGCATCTTCTTCGTCTCGGCGGCGATGGTGATCCTGTTCAACCTGGTGACCGACCTGATCTACCGGGTCGCCGATCCCAGGATCGAGGTGGGGGCATGAAGAAGTTCCTCGTGCGCTTCGCGCAGAACCGCGGTGCGGTCGTCGGCATGATCATCCTGCTGGCGGTGATCGTGCTTGCGATCATCGCGCCGCTGATCTACCCGGTCTCGCCCTGGAAGATGGTGCAGCGGCCCTTCCTGCCGCCGCTCGACGTGGCGGGCCTGCCCTTCGGAACCGACACGCTGGGCCGCAATGTCGCAGCCGGCCTTGCCCATGGGGCGCGGGTCTCGCTGCTGATCGGCCTGGTCTCCACCGTGGTGGCACTGGCGATCGGCGTGCCGCTCGGGGCCGTGGCCGGCTATTACGGCGGCATCGTCGACGACGCGCTGATGCGCTTCACCGAGTTCTTCCAGACGGTGCCGAGCTTCGCGCTCGCCATCGTGCTGGTCGCGATCTTCCAGCCCAGCATCACCTCGATCGTGATCGCGATTGCGGTGGTCAGCTGGCCGCCCGTGGCACGGCTGGTGCGCGGCGAGGTGCTGTCGCTGCGCACCCGCGAATATGTCGAGGCGGCAATGCTCGCCGGCCAGTCGAACACCACGATCATCCTGAAGCAGATCCTGCCCAACACGCTGTCGCCGATCATCGTGCTGGCCTCGCTGATGGTGGCGACCGCGATCCTGCTCGAAAGCTCGCTCTCCTTCCTGGGGCTGGGTGATCCCAATGTGATGAGCTGGGGCTATATGATCGGCGCCGCCCGGACCGTGATCCGTCAGGCCTGGTGGCTGAGCTTCTTCCCCGGCGTCGCCATTCTGCTGACGGTGCTGGCGCTCAACCTGGTCGGCGAAGGCCTGAACGATGCGCTCAACCCGCGCCTTGCGCGGCAGGACGGGTGAGGGAGGCCCAGATGACCGAGGCCCAGATGACCGAGGATGTCCTCCTTTCGATCCGCGATCTGAAGCTGGCCCTGCCCAAGGGGGCCGACCGGCCCTTCGCCGTCGACGGGGTCAGCTACGACCTGAAGGCCGGCGAGATCCTGTGCGTGGTGGGTGAAAGCGGCTCCGGCAAGTCGATGGCCGCCAATGCGGTGATGGGGCTGCTGCCGCCGGGTGTGAAACCGGCGGGCGGGCAGATCCTGTTCGAAGGACGCGATCTGCTGGCCCTCGACGAGGCCGGCTTCCGCGAACTGCGTGCCGCCCGTGTGGCGATGATCTTTCAGGAACCGATGACGGCACTGAACCCGCTGATGCGGGTGGGCGAGCAGATCGCCGAGGTTTTCGAGGGCCATAACCGGCTGAAGCCCAGGGAGCGGCGTACCCGGGCCCTGGAGCTGCTGACCGAGGTCGGCATCCCGGATCCCGCACGCGCGATCGACGCCTATCCCTTTCAGCTGTCGGGCGGTCAGCGCCAGCGGGTGATGATCGCCATGGCGCTGGCGCTGGAGCCCCGGCTGCTGATTGCCGACGAGCCGACCACGGCGCTCGACGTCACCACCCAGGCCCAGATCCTGGAACTGATCCGCGACCTGCAGCGCCGCCACGGCATGGGGGTGATGTTTATCACCCACGACTTCGGCGTGGTGGCCGAGATCGCCGACCGGGTCTGCGTGATGCGCTATGGCCAGGTGGTGGAGATCGGCACGGCCGCAAAGGTTCTGGGCGCGCCGGAACATGAATATACCCGCGGGCTGATCGATGCGATCCCGGGCATGGGTGTGCCTGATCGCAAGCCGGTCGAGGGCGAGGTCCTGCTCAAGGTGCGGGGGCTGACCAAGACCTATCACGGCAAGGGCGGGCTGACCCGCAAGGCACGGGTGGTCAAGGCGGTGGACGACATCTCCTTCGATCTTGCCCGTGGCGAGACGCTGGGCATCGTCGGCGAAAGCGGATCGGGCAAGTCGACCCTCGGGCGCTGCATCGTGCGGTTGATCGACCCCGAGACCGGCTCGGCCGAGATCGGCGGGGTCGATCTCGCAACCCTGAACGGGGCGGCGCTCCGCCGCGAACGCCGGCGGGTGCAGATGGTGTTCCAGGACCCCTACGGCTCGCTCAATCCCCGCACGCGGGTGGGGCAGATCATCGCCGAAGGCCCGATCGCGGCCGGTGTGCCGGCCGCCGAGGCGCGCAAACGCGCGCGGGAACTGCTGGAAGTGGTGGGGCTGGATGCCTCTGCCGCCGACCGTTTCCCGCATGAATTCTCGGGCGGCCAGCGCCAGCGTATCGGCATCGCCCGGGCGCTCGCGCTCGATCCTGAGCTGATCATCGCCGACGAGGCGGTCTCGGCCCTCGACGTCTCCATCCAGGCCCAGGTGCTCGACCTCTTGGCCGAACTCAAGACCCGTCTCAGGCTGTCCATGCTGTTCGTGACCCATGACCTGCGCGTCGCGGCGCAGATCTGCGACCGCATCGCCGTGATGCAGCGCGGCCGCATCGTTGAACTCGGTCCGGTGGCCGAGGTGTTCGGCGCGCCGAAGAGCGACTACACCCGCGACCTGCTGGCGGCCATTCCGGGCCGTGGCCCGGGCACGCCGCTCAAGCGCTTCGCCGCAGGTGCCGGCGCATGACCACCATGCTGCGGGCGCGCCGTTGCGTCTGGTTGAGTGCCACCCTGGATCTCGGCGCCATCTTCGGCGCCGATTTCCGGGCCCATGCCCCGCATATCGAACTGGTCGACGCCGTGACCGCGGCAGAGGACCCGGCCTCGGTCGATTTCGCCCTGGCCTGGAAGCCGGCGGCCGATGCCTTCATCCCCTTCCCGAAGCTTGCCTTCGTCTCGTCGATCGCAGCCGGGGTCGACAATATTCTGGCCTGCCCCAGCCTGCCCCAGGGGCTGCCGGTGCTGAGGGTGCGGGATGACGATCAGGCGCGGATGATGGCTGGCTTCGCGGCCTGGCATGTGCTCTGGCATCACCGCGGCATGGGGGATTATCTGGCCCAGCAGCGGGACGGCGTCTGGCAGCGCAAGCTGCGCAAGCAGCCGGCACGCGAGGTGCGGATCCTGATCCTGGGCTTCGGCCATATGGGCCGGGTGGCGGCCGGCGTGCTCTCGGGGCTCGGCTATGACGTGCGGGCGGTGGCCCGGCGGGCGCCGGATCCCGCTCTGGTACCCGATGGCGTGACCGTGCTTGCCGGTCCCGATGCGCTCGATCGCCTGCTGCCCCAGGCGGATATGGTGATCAACCTGCTGCCGCTGACCGAGGACACCCGCGGCCTGCTGGCGGCGGACCTCTTCGCGAAGCTGCCGGCCGGCGCCGTGCTGATCCAGCTTGGTCGCGGCGAACAGCTGATCGAGGCCGATCTGCTGGCGGCGCTGGATGCCGGGCAGCTGTCGGCGGCCTCGCTCGATGTCTTCCAGGTCGAGCCGCTGCCGGCCGACCACCCCTTCTGGCGCGATCCGCGCATCCTGATCACGCCGCATGAAGCGAGTGAACCGGATGCCGGTGCGCTTGCCCGTCACATCGCCGCGGTGGCGGAGCGTCTCGACCGGGGACTGCCGGTCGAGACCTCGGTCGATCGCGGCGCCGGATACTGACCGCTCCGGCTCCTGCACTTCTCTTTCGGGACGTGTGCCTCATGAAAGTCGTCTTCGACCCCCGCCAGACCGCCCATGCGCCGGAGCAGTATTTCCGCCGTGGTGCCTTCATCCCCCATCCCGAGCAGCCGCTGCGCGCGATCCTGCTCCGCGACGCGCTGGCCGGTGCCGGCCACGAGATCGTGACGCCTGCGGATCACGGCCTGGACTCGCTCTATGCCGTTCATGATCAGGGCTATGTCGATTTCTTCCGCACCGCCTGGGCGCGGTGGGTGGAGGCGACCGGGAGCACCAACCCCGCCGTGCCCAATTATCACACCACCCGGCGCGATGCCCGCCGGCCCGAGGGTGTGATCGGCCAGCTCGGCTACTATTCCACCGACACGGCCTGCCCCGTGACCGAGGGCACCTGGGAGGCGATCTACTGGTCGGCCCAGTCGGCGCTGGATGCCGCCGAGCGGGTGATGGCGGGTGAGCGCATGGTTTATGGCCTGTCGCGTCCGCCCGGCCATCATGCCTCGTGGGATGCCAGCAACGGCTTCTGCTTCTTCAACAATGCCGCCGCGGCCGCCCATCATCTCCGGCGCCGGTTCGGCAAGGTGGCGATCATCGATGTCGACACCCATGCCGGCAACGGCACCCAGGACATCTTTTATGAGCGCGGCGACGTGTTCTTCACCTCGATCCATGTCGATCCCACCGATTACGTGCCCTATTACGTCGGTTATCCCGACGAGACCGGCCGCGGCGAGGGGGCGGGTGCCAATCTGAACCTGACCCTGGCGCCGGGATCGGGCGATGCCGAGATCGGGGCGGCGGTCGATCGGGCGCTGGACGCGATCCGGGATTACGGGGCCGAGGCGCTGGTGGTCTCCCTCGGCTTCGACATGGCCCATGACGACCCGCTTTCGGTGGTCCGCTGCACGGCCGAGGGCTTTGCCGCGACGGCAACCAAGATCACCCGGATGGGCCTGCCCACCGTGCTGGTGCAGGAAGGCGGCTATCTGGGCCCCTCGCTTTCGAACAATGCCGTCGTCTTCCTCAACGCCTGTGATGCGGCGCTGGGCTGACCGGCGTATCGTTTCATCGACAGTTCCCCCCCGATCCCACCCCAGGAGCCGGATCATGGCCTACAGTCCGAACTCGCCGGAAGCCCGCGACATCGCCTACCACCTCCATTCCTATACCGATGCCCGCCGGCATGAAGAGACCGGCTCGGTGGTCCTGGAGAAGGGTGACGGGGTCTTCGTCGAGGACATCCACGGCAACCGCTACATCGAAGCGATGGCGGGGCTGTGGAGCGTGGCGCTGGGCTTCAGCGAGAAGCGGCTGGCCGATGCCGCCGCGCGCCAGATGGCGAAGCTCCCCTTCGCCCACACCTTCAGCTACAAGTCCAACGGCCCGGTGATCGATCTGGCCGAAAAGCTGATCTCGCTCGCCCCCGTGCCGATGAGCAAGGTGTTCTTCACCAATTCGGGCTCCGAGGCGAACGACACCATCCTGAAGCTGCTCTGGTACCGCTCGAATTCCATGGGCCAGCCGCAGCGCAAGAAGATCATCAGCCGGGTCCGCGGCTATCACGGCGTCACCATCGCCTCGGCGAGCCTGACCGGTCTGCCCAACAATCACCGCTCCTTCGATCTGCCGATCGCGAACGTGCTGCATACCGGCTCGCCGCATCACTGGAAGGACGCGAACCCGGGCGAGAGCGAAGAGGATTTCGCCACCCGTCGCGCCGAAGAGCTGGAGGCGATGATCCTGGCCGAGGGGCCGGAGACCATCATGGCCTTCATCGGTGAGCCGGTGATGGGTGCCGGCGGCGTGGTCGTGCCGCCCGCGACCTATTGGGAGAAGATCCAGGCGGTTCTGGCGAAATACGACATCCTGCTGATCGCCGACGAGGTGATCTGCGGCTTCGGCCGGACGGGCAACATGTTCGGCAGCCAGACCTACGACATGCGCCCCGACATCATGACCATGTCGAAGCAGCTGTCCTCGTCCTACCTGCCCATCTCGGCCTTCATGATCAACGAGAAGGTCTACGGGCCGATCGCCGACGAGAGCCACCGCATCGGCGTGCTCGGCCACGGCTTCACGGCCGGCGGCCATCCGGTCGCCTCGGCCGTGGCGCTCGAGAACCTGAAGATCATCGAAGAGCGCGATCTGGTCGCCAATGCCCGCGAGATGGGTGAGCGCCTGCGCGGCCGCTTCCATGCCCTCGAAGGTCATCCGCTGGTCGGCGAGGTCCGCGGTGTCGGCCTGATCGCGGCGGTCGAACTCGTCACCAGCAAGGAAGCCAAGACGGCGCTGGAGGCCCCTGGCGCGCTCGGCGGCAAGGTTGCGGCCGCCCTGCAGGCGCGCGGCGTGATCGTGCGCAACATGCTCGACGCCATCGCCTTCTGCCCGCCGCTGATCATCAAGGCCGACGAGGTCGACATGATCGCCGACCGCTTCGAGGCGGTGCTGAACGACGTGGCGGCCGAGGTGCTCTGACCCCGCAGCTCCCGGCGACGCAGGTCGCCGGGATCCTTTTTTGTCGGGGGCCGTTTCAGATCAGGGCATCGACCCTGATCGGCAGGTCGCGGATGCGACGGCCGGTAGCGTGGAAGACCGCGTTGGCGATGGCCGCCGGCATGCCCACCGAGGCGACCTCGCCCAGTCCTTTCATGCCCGGCCCGCCCGGCATCGGGTCCGGCAGGTCGATGAACTCTGCCGAAAGCCGGCCGATATCGGCATGGCTTGCGACCACATATTCGGCGAGGTCGGCATTCAGGAAGCTGCCATCGCGGGGATCGACCTCGCTTGCCTCGAACAGGGCGCCGCCGATCCCCCAGATCATGCCGCCCAGCGCCTGGCTTCGGGCGGTTCTCGCCGAGATCACCCGCCCGCAGTCGATCACGGAATGGGCGCGGACCACCCGCAGGATCCGGGTGCGTGGATCGACGGCTACCTCCACGAAATGGGCGATGAAGGACATCGCCACCGCCTCGGGATAGTCGGGCCCGGCCGCAGCCGGCAGACCCTGGCGCAGCCGGTCCAGGGCCGGCTGGCCCTGGCCGGGGGCCAGGCTTTCGACCGTCACCTCCAGCGGCCGGCCGCCACTATCGGCAAGGAGGCGTGAGAGGCCGGCAGCGAGACCGCCCTGGCCCGCCCGTTCCGCGATCAGGCTCCGCATCTTCTCCGCCGCCGCCGCGACCGACGGTACCACGGTGGCCGTCCCCCACGAGCCGGCGGTGAGATGCTGTGGCACACTTGCCGTGTCGCCTGCGATCACGCGGATGGCGGCGGGATCGATACCCAGCCGGTCGGACAGGGTCAGGGCGACGACCGTGCGCAACCCCTGGCCCATTTCGTGGCCGCCGACGGCGATCTCGGCCGATCCGTCGGCGCGGAGGGTCAGCCGGGTGATGGCGGGCGCCCGGGCGGCTTTGTAGGCGCCCACGGCGACGCCCATGCCGGTCATGCGGCCATGGGCATCCTGCATCCGTCCGGGTCGCGGGTCGCGGTCGTGCCAGCCGAAGGCCCGGGCCCCGCGCTCCAGGCAGGCGGCCAGATGCCGTGACGAGAACGGTTTGCCGCTGACGGGATCGCGGTCGGTATCATGGGCGAGGCGGAAGGCGACCGGATCGGCACCCAGTTCCCAGGCGAGTTCATCGACCGCACTCTCGAAGGCGAAAGCGGCCCCGAACTCGTAAGGCGCGCGCATGAAGCCGGGGGTCTGGGTGTCCAGCCGCGTCAGCCGTTCGATGCCCTGAACCGCCGGGATCGCATGCAGCTTGAGGCTGACCTCGGTGCCGAGCCCGGGCATCAGGTCGTGGCGCGATGTCTGCTGGGTGATCTCGTGGATGGCGGCCGTCATCCGGCCGTCGGCTCCGGCACCCAGCCGGATGCGATGGCGGGCGGCGGGGCGGAAGGCGGCAATGCGGGCGACCTGGGCGCGCGGCATCACCAGCTTCACCGGCCGGCCCGTGGCACGTGCCGCGACGGCCGCGAGCACGGTGTGGGCGCCCAGGGCATTCTTCTGGCCGAAGCCGCCGCCCACCGATGGAGAGATCACCCGGATGGCGGCAGGATCGATGCCGAAGACCCGGGCGAGGCCGGCCCGGACTGCGCCACTGTTCTGGCTGGGCTCGTGGATCGTGAGACGGTCGCCCTGCCAGACCGCCACGGTCGCCAGAAGCTCGATCGGGTTCTGGTGCTGTGCCGGCGTGGCATAGGCGACGTCGATCACCGTGGTCGAGCCGGCAAGTGCGGCTTCGGCATCGCCATTGCGACGGTCGCGCATCATCGGCAGCGGGATGGCCTGTTCCTGAAGCAGGGTTTCAGCCCGGGGGTCGTCCAGGGTGGTGACCGGCGGCTCTGCTTCATATCGCACGCTCACCAGCCGCGCGGCGCCCCGGGCCGTTTCCAGCCTGTGTGCCACCACCAGGGCGATCGTCTGGCCGTGATGGTGCACCTCGGCCGAGGTCATGGGCAGGATCGACTGCGCGGCATGGCCACCCGCCATGATGAACTGCACGCTGCCGAGGGCCGGCATGGTGTCGTGGGTCAGCACCAGCACCACCCCCGGCACTGCCGCGGCGGCGGTGGTATCGATGGCGAGGATCCGGCCGCGGGCGATGGTGGCCGGCACGGTCACGGCATGCAGCAGGCCGTCGGGGCGCCGGTCGGCCGCATAGCGTTGCAGGCCGGTGACCTTCTCGACGGCATCGATGCGGGGCGCGTCGGCGCCGATGCGGGGTTCTGACACGGACATTGGGTCAGCTCCTCGTCCCTGCGGTGATCAGTGCCTCGGCGACCGCTGCGGCGGCGAGGTCGATCCGGAAGCGGTTCTGGCGGCCCGGCCGGGCGTTCTGCAGTGCGATGCGTCCGGCTGCCGCTGCCGTTTCGGAGGTGAGCGGCCGGCCGATGAGAGACGCCTCTGCGTCAGGCGCCCGCCAGGGGATGGTCGCGACCCCACCGAGCGCGAGGCGCGCCTCGGTGACGATCCCGCCTTCCACGACGACCGCTGCGGCGGCCGAGGCGAGTGCGAATGCGTAGGAGGCCCGATCCCGCAGCTTCACATAGGCCGAGTGGCGGGCCGCCCGGGCCGATGGGATGGTGATGCCGAGGATCATCTCCGCCGGGTCGAGCGAGGTTTCCCGTGCGGGGCTGTCACCGGGCAGCCTCAGCAGCTCCGCCACCGGCACATGGCGGTTGCCGGCGGGGCCGATCACCTCGACCCGGGCATCGAATGCGGTGAGCGCCACGGCGAAATCGCCGGGATGGACCGCCACGCACTGCGTGCCGCCGCCCAGAAGGGCCGCATGCCGGTCGGGCCCGCCGGTCGCGGCACAACCGCTGCCGGGCATGCGCCTGTCGCAGGCCGCCGCCACGTCCCGGAACCATGGGCAGCGGGTTCGCTGCATCAGATTGCCGCCGAGAGTCGCCATGTTGCGCAGCTGGGCCGAGGCGCCTTTCCAGAGAGCCTCCGAGACCGCCGGCCAGTCGCGCCGGATGTCGGGATGGTCGGCCGCATCCGACATGCGGACCAGCGCGCCGAGGGTGAGACCCGTCTCCGACACCGAAATCGTCGACAGTCCGGGAATGCCGTTGATGTCGACCAGCCGGGTGGGGGCCTCGACACCCAGCCGCATGAGATCGACCAGATTGGTGCCGCCGGCGAGCAGGCGGACATCTCCCGGCCGGCCGCGGGCGAGTTCGTCGACCGCCTGCTGAACGGAGCGGGCGCGGATATGGCTGAAGGGCTGCATCCGGTCATGCCTCCGATCCAGGGGCCGGCAGGCCGGCCACCGCGGCGATCGCGGCGGTGATGCCGTCATAGGCGGCGCAGCGGCAGAGATTGCCGCTCATATATTCGCGGATCTCGTCCACCGACCCGGCATGGCCTTCGCTCAGGCAGGCGACCGCCGACAGGATCTGCCCCGGGGTGCAGTAGCCGCATTGCAGCGCGTCGTGGTCGATGAAGGCCTGCTGCATCGGATGCAACCCGCCATCGGGGCCGCGGAGCCCTTCGATGGTGGTGACGGGGCGAGCATCGACCTGAACCGCCAGGGTCAGACAGGCCAGTACCCGCCGGCCGTCGATCAGCACGGTGCAGGCGCCGCACTGGCCGTGATCGCAGCCCTTCTTGGTGCCGGTCAGATCCAGATGTTCGCGCAGGGCATCGAGCAGGCTGGTCCGCGGATCCAGATCGAGCTGGTATCGTTCGCCATTGATCCGGAGCACCACAGGGCTGGCTCCATCCATCGCCGGTGGCGTAGCGGTCCGGGCGGCGGAGATGTGAAGGCCGATGCTGCCGGCTGCGGTGGCGGCCGCACCGGTCTTGAGAACGGTGCGGCGAGAGACGCCGTCGGACATGGTCATGATCGTCGCCTCCTTCAGATTTCCAGGCCGAGACGGCGGTCGAGGGAAAGGCGGCCACCGCCCGTGAAGGCGAAGAGAAGGGCGGTGAAGCCCAGCATCACCGGGTATTCGATGCCGCGATCGATCCAGGGCCAGGTCGGGCCGAGCGCCACGGAGATTGCGATCATCTCGATCGTGAACATGACGGCGATGAGCCGTGTGGCGAGGCCTGCGGCAAGGGCAAGGCCGCCAAAGGTCTCGAGCAGGGTGACCAGCATGGCCAGCTCTTCGGCGAATGGCAGGCCCAGTACGTTGCGGATCAGCCCCGTGGATCCGGCCATGGGGTCGGCCATGGATCCGTGCGAGGAGCCGAGCAGTTTGGGCAGCCCGTGGGTGACCATGGTGAGGCCGAAGGCGATCCTGAGCGCCGCCCCGGCGAGCGGTGTGCCCGTGGCATAGACCGGGCCGAGAGCCGGCAGGATGAGGCGGGGCGCCGGCTGACGGCCCTGATGATCCGTGTGGGTCATGACGTCGTCTCCGGAAAGGGGAAGATGCCGGCCTTGCGCGACCCGGCTCCCTATAGCCTAATTGTTTCAGGCGAGACGTCTGGACCCGGGATTTCGACAGAACCATTCCGCCAGTCCGAACAATATCGTGCGCGAGCTGTAGGAAACCCCACATGGACCGCATCGACGTGATGAGGCTGTTCACCCGGATCGTGGAGCGGGGGAGCTTTGCGCAGGCGGCGCGCGACCTGCAGATTCCGCGGCCGACCGTGACCCATGCCATTCAGCAGCTGGAGGCGCGGCTGGGCACGCGGCTTCTGGAGCGGACCACACGACAAGTGGCGCCGACATTGGACGGTGTCGCCTATTTCGAGCAGTGCACCCGGCTGCTTGCGGATCTGGACGAGGTGGAAGGCGCCTTTCGCCATGCCCGGCCGGCGGGGCCGCTCAGGGTCGATGTCCAGGGCACGCTCGCGCGCTTCTTCGTCATGCCCGCGCTTCCGGAATTCCTGGCCCGCTATCCCGATATCAGCCTGCGCCTGGGCGAAGGGGAGCGGATGGTGGATCTTATCCAGGAGGGGGTCGACTGCGTGCTGCGCGCCTGGGATCTGGCCGACAGTTCACTGACCGGCCGGCGCGTGGCCAGCCTGGAGGTGGTGACCGTCGCGAGCCCGGATTATCTGGCCCGCTTCGGCGAGCCGCGAAAGCTCGAGGATCTGGCGGGGCATCGCATGGTCGGCTACCTCGCCTCGGCGACGGGCACCGCCTATCCGCTGGAGTTCATGGTGGATGGCGTGCTTCGGACGGTCGACCTGCCCGCCGAGCTGACCCTGACCGGGGCCGAACTCTACAATGCCGCGGCGCTGGCGGGTCTTGGTCTGGTCCAGCTGCCGCGCTACCGGTTCGAGCGCGACCTGGCCGAGGGCCGGTTGCGGATCGTCCTGCCGGATCTGCCGCCGCCGCCGATGCCGGTCTGGGTGCTGTACCCGCAGAACCGCCACATGCCGCTGCGGGTGCGGGTCTTCGTCGACTGGCTGACCGAGGTCTTTGCCCGGGTGATGCGCGATGGCGGCGATGCCGCGGCGGCGGTCACACCCGCTTCTGCAGCCAGGCCTCTGCCCCGCGCCCCAGATTGAGGGCGGCCAGATCCCCCTTCACCTCGACCACCATCAGCCGGTCGAGTTCGTCGTCCATATACTGGGCAAGCCAGCCGCGGACCATTTCGGCCGAGGCCTCGAGGTCGATCAGCCAGGCATCTTCCAGCGCATGGGCATGGGCCACCGAGGCGAGCGCCTTGTGCAGGCGGTCGTAGCTCTGCCCTTCGGCGCGGAGTTCATAGGTCACCAGATAGACGGCCATCCGCGGATCGATCCCCTGTGGTGACGGCATCCATGCCGGGACGCGGTTCGTCCGGCGGTGCCGTTCCCCTTTCAGGTGATGTTCGCGGGCGATATGTCAAAGGGCAAGCCCTCGTCGACATGTCGGCCGGTCTGTCGATGTTCCGCCTCTCAACGTTCTTCGATGCGATCCTCGATCGCGCGCCCTGAGAGCAGCCAGCCGCGGCGCAGATCCTCGATATGACGGGCCATCCAGGTCGAGGCCTCGTCGGCATCCCTGAGTTTCAGGGCGGCCACGATCGCCCGGTGGGCCTCGAGATTGCGGCGGGGGGCCTGCTTCACCTGTTTGCCGAGTTCGACATAGGGTCGGAACAGCAGCTGGCCGATCGGCTCACGCGACAGCATCAGCGCGCGGTTGCCCGAGAATTCGGCCAGCATGGTATGGAACTCGGTGTCGACACCGTCGGTCGGCTCCCCCGCCGCCACCAGATGGGTGGTGGCATCCAGGTTCACCTCCAGCGCGTCGATCTGTGCATCGGTGATCCGGGCGGCGGCGAGCGAGGCGGCGAGCGGTTCCAGAACCCGGGCGACCTCCCAGAGTTCCTTGAACTTCACGTCATGCATCAGCAGCGCGCGTTCCATCCGGGGCGAGATGTCCTCCTGCCCGGGGATGGCGATCACCAGCCGCTTGCGGCCCTCCCGCCGGAGCAGCCCTTCGCTTTCCAGCTGCCGGATCCCCTCGCGGATGGTGGAGCGGTTGACGCCGAAACGGGTGGCGAGTTCGGTCTCGCTGGGCAATTGCTCGCCCGGCTTCAGCCGGCCGTCGACGATGAGGCGCTGGAGCTCCTTCGAGACGACCTGATAGGCCGGCGGGATCTTCAGTTTCGCGATCTCGAGCATGACGACCGTCCAGCATCCGGGGTGAAAACGCGCCGCATCGGTGTAACCGAACCGCCGGGCGGGGGAAAGCCGTTCCGGTTCCGCAATTTACCCATAAACCGCCCGGCGGGGCTATTGCCCGCCGGCGGTGGGGTCGGCCTCTGCCGCAGGCAGCGGCGTGCCGGTTGCGAAATGGCGGACATGCAGGGCGATCTGCCAGACCATCTCGATCGCCATCAGCCCGAGCGCCAGCGGCACCATCATGATGAACGGCCAGACCGGAAAGAAATCCGATCCCAGCTGCATGGTCCGCCCGGTCCTGAGGCCGGTGGCCGCATACTGGGCGAGGTACCAGAACAGGAACAGGAAAATCGCAAGCTCCACCGCCAGCATCAGGATGGCGACTGCCGATCCGGCCCGCCGGGGCAGGGCGGTCGCGATCACCTCCAGCCGGGGAAAGATCCCGTCACGATGGGCGAGCGGCAGGGCCCAGAACACCATCAGCGGAAACAGCATCCGCTCGATGATGTTGTAGGCGCCGGGCACGAGGTCGGTGTGCAGCGCGTAGCGGCCGAAAACGCTGAGCACGGTCAGGATCATCACCGCGAACAGGCAGAGACCGGCGCCGATCGAGGCCAGCCCCCATTCGAAGCGGCCGAGCAGTCCGTGAAGTCTGGTCATGGGGCTCACCTGAGGTTGCCGGGCAGCCAGGTGACGATCCCGGGGAAGAGGATCGTGGCGCCGATGACGATCACGGCCGAGGCGAGCGCGAATTTGCCGGCCGGGCGGAAGACTTCGGCCACCGGATGACGTTGGGCCGCTGCGGCGGCATAGGCCGAAAGGCCGACCGGGGGCGTCAGCAGGCCGAGGGCGATCATGAAGCTGGCCAGCACGCCGAACCAGAGCAGGTCGATACCGGCGGCCTCCAGCATCGGCAGCACGATCGGCACGATCAGCAGGATCACCGCGGCGCTCTCCAGGATCATGCCGGCGATGAATAGCACCGCCATCAATACCGCGACCAGCAGGCCGGGCGAGCCGACCAGCGGCTCGGCGAGCGCCAGCAGATCGCGGGGCAGGCGCGAGAAGGCCAGGAAGCGGGCGAAGATCTGGGCCCCGATCACGATCAGCATCAGCATGGCCGAGATCTTGACGCTGTCGGCCAATGCCGCCGCCAGATCGCGCCAGCCGATCCTGCGCATGAGGGTGAGGCCGACCAGCGCCGTGAAGGCGCCGACGGCACCGGCCTCGCCCACGGTGATGATGCCGGTATAGATCCCGCCGAACACCACCAGCATCAGGGCCATCATGAACAGTGAGGCCCCGAGTGCCCCCCGCTCCAGCTCGGAGGGCTGGTCGGGGCGGGCGCCGGGGGCGGCACCTTCCGGGCGCAGTTCCTCGAACAGAGCGAGGCAGCCGATATAGACCAGCATGCACAGCAGCCCGGGGCCGAGCAGACCGATGAACAGGGCGCCGATCGGCACCGAGGTGATGGCGCCGTAGATGATCACGATCAGGCTGGGCGGAATGACCGCCGAGAGCGAACCCGCCACCGCCGCAAGGCCGATCGCGAAACGGCGGCTGTAGCCGACACGTTCCAGTTCCGGGGCCGAGAGGGTCGCGAGCGAGGCGGCGGAGGCGGCCCCCGAACCCGAGACCGCGCCCAGCAACCCGCCGATCACCAGCGTGGCGACGCCGAGCGGAAAGCGCCGGTAGCCGGCCATGCGATGGCCGACGCGGAACAGGTCGAGCACCAGCCCGCCGCGGAGCAGCAGCTGTGCCATCAGCAGGTAGAGCGGGATGATCGACAGCGAATAGTTCGACGCCGTGTAGAACACGTCCTGGCCGAGCACGCCGTTCAGCACCCGCGGGCCGGTCCAGAGCAGGATGCCGACGATGCCGGTCCCCAGCAGGACCGTGGCGACATGCTGGCCGAGCAGCAGGAAAAAGACGAACCAGCCGGCGACGATCAGCAGGATGATGTCGTGGGACATGGGATCCGGGCCTTGCACGAGACCTTCAGGCCCGCCGGTGTCGCCGGCGGGAGAGGGGAGGGGGAGGGTCGGACCCGCTAACGGGCCCGGCCGGCCAGCGGATCAGGCCCCCTTTTCGAGATAGGCGGCCACGCCCTCGGGCAGCTTGCCGCCCTGGTCCTGAACCAGCTTCGCCCAGAGGCGGGCGGTGGCGAGGCCCGGATGGCCGGCGGCCTCGGTCTGCTCCACCCAGCGCCGCCAGGTCGCGGTCGAGGCGGTTTCGATGGCGGCCTTGAGATCGGGGGCGATGGTCGAGAGATCGGCGAAAGTCGACCCCTTGGCGGCGGCCGCCTCGCGCACTTCGGTGTCCTGCGCCTCGATCAGCTCGGCATTGCGCAGCGCGATCTCGCGCGCCGTATCGGCCCAGAGCTTCTGCTCGTCGGCGGAAAGCCCGGTCCAGCCGGTGTCCGAGATGGCGAGATAGCTGCCCCAATGGCCGACGGCGACGCCGGTGACCGTATAGGTCAGCACATCCTGCAGCGAATAGGACCGCCAGTCGCCGATCGACAGGATGGTGCCTTCGACCGTGCCGCGCGACAGCGCTTCATAGGAGGCCGAAGACGGCATGGTGACGGGCGTGGCGCCAAGCTCGCTCAGGAAGATGGTGTGCAGGGCGGAGCCGGCGCGGAGCGGCATGCCCTTCAGGTCTGCGGCCGATTTGGGCGTCTTGTTGGCGAAGCTGATCGCATAGGCCGCCGTGGTGCCGACCGGCCAGGCATGGATGCCTTTGGCGGCGATTTCGTAGTCGTAGAAGGTCTTGCCGTCGACCAGTTCGGTCTTGCTGTCCATCAGCGCCAGGAAGGCCTTGGTCTGGGTGATGGAGCTGGTGCCGACCGTCGGCAGCTGGGTGACGTCGGAGAGCGGGAAGGCGCCCTCGTGATAGGGGGCGAGCAGGGGGGCGGCCACGTCGATCGCGCCGCCTTGAAGCGCGTCGAGTTCACGGCCGACCGAGGTGAGTTCACCGGCATAGAAGCGGGTGAAGGAGATATCGCCGTGGCTGCGCTCTTCGATCGCGTCGGCAAAGAGATCCATGTGCTTGCCGACCCAGAAATGCACCTGGGGCAGCGACGATGCCATGATCAGATCGGCGCCGGCCTGGGCACCGGTGGCGGCGACGGAGAGACAGCCGGCGAGGGCGGTCACGGCGAAGCGGTTCATGGGCAGTCCTCCCTTGGCGTCCGGATCGTCAGGCGTCCGGATCTTCATCTGTCGGGTCGCCGGATGGCGGCGATGCGGCTGTCAGGCGGTGGCCTCTTCGATGAGGGCCACACCCCGGGCAGCCAGGGCCGGCGCCAGCCGGCCGACTTCGGCGGCGTCATCGGATGCCGCGTTGCCCTGGCGGGCGCGGGCGGCGATGCCTTCGAAGATCACCGCATTGCGGAACAGGGCGAGCACCAGATGGAAGCGGGTGAGCGGGCCGGCCTGGCCCGAGGCTTCGAAATAGGCCCGGCAGAAGGCATCCATCTCGGGCAGGCCCAGCGCTGCGCGGTCGAGCCCGGCGAGGCCCCGGCCGTATTCGTCCGGCCGCATCATCCAGGTGTAGATGCAGCTGTGGGCGAGATCCGCGAGCGGGTGGCCCAGGGTCGACAGCTCCCAGTCGAGCACCGCCACGATGCGGGGCTCGGTCGGGTGGAACATCACATTGCCCAGGCGGAAATCGCCATGGACCAGGGTGGTGTGGTCATCCTCGGGCAGGTTGCGGGGCAGCCAGTCGATCAGCCGCTCCATCGCCGGATCGGCGGCGGTGGCCGAGAGCTGCCATTGCTTTGTCCAGCGCGCGATCTGGCGGGCGGCGAAGCGGCCGCTGCGGCCGTAATCGCCAAGCCCGACCGCGGCGACATCGACCGCGTGGATGGCCGCGAGCATGCGGGCGAGGGCCTCGAAATAGGCCGCGCGGTCGCCGATCGGGATGTCGGGCAGGGCGTTGTCGTGCAGCACGCGGCCGTCGACCCGCTCCATCACATAGAACTGGGTGCCGATGACCGCCGGATCATCGCAGAAATGGACCATGCGCGGCACCGCGACACCGGTATCGGCCAGCGCCGCCTGCACCCGGTATTCCCGATCGACCGCATGGGCCGACGGCAGCAGCGTGCCTGCCGGCCGCTTGCGCAGCACCAGACGCCGGCTGCCGGTGTCGAGGAAATAGGTCGGGTTGGACTGGCCGCCGCCAAGGCGGGTGAGGCTGACGGCGGGGCCGGCGCCATCAACCCGTGCCGTCAGATAGGTGGCCAGGGCCTGTGTGTCGATGTCGGAAGGCGGGGTGATCATGGTCATGGGGGAAACGGGTCCGGACGTCGGCCGGACATGCCGGCGGTCATGCGGGAGCGGCTCCATCGCGGGCCCTGGGGCGTGAGCGAGGGACCATCTGGACGGAAGGTGTCGGAAGCGGCGTTGCGCCTGACCGGCGCGACATCCTCGTTGAACTATAGCTAGGAGGAGGGATATCCTTCTGTCAATCGGATTGTCCGACAAACAGACGAATCGAGGCCGCGCAGAATCCGGCCCGAAGGAGGAAGCTCATGGTCTTCGAGGACATCGCCTATGCGGTGGACGGCCCGGTCGCGACGATCAGCTTCGCGCGTCCGGAGGTGATGAACGCGGCGCGGAACGAGACCCACCTGGAGCTGCAGGCCGCGCTGGATGCAGCCGATCGGGACGATGCCGTGCGTGCGGTGATCGTGACCGGCACCGGCCGGGCCTTCTGCGCCGGCACCGACATCTCGGACGGCTTTCGCCTGCCGGCCGGCGGCGATCCGGCGACGGGGGAGGGGGTGCCTGCGGATGTGGGCGGCGTGACCGTGCTGCGGCTGTTCCGGATGCGCAAGCCGGTGATCGCGGCGATCAACGGGGCCGCGGCGGGTTTCGGAGCTACGTTCACCCTGGCGATGGACATCCGGCTGGCGGCGGAAACGGCGAAGTTTGCTTTCCCCTTCACCCGGCGGGGCATTTGTGCCGAGAGCTGTTCCAGCTGGTTTCTGCCCCGGCTGGTGGGCATGCAGACCGCCCAGGACTGGATGCTGACCGGGCGGACCTTCCCGGCCTCTGAAGCCCTGGCGCGCGGGCTGGTCCATGAGCTTCTGGCCGCGGAAGACCTGTTGCCGCGGGCACGGGCGCTGGCGCTGGACATCGCGGAGAACTGCGCCCCGGTCTCGGTGGCGCTGAACCGCCAGCTGCTGTGGCGGATGATGGGGGCGGATCATCCTGAGATCGCGCACGCGCTGGAGAGCCGGGCGGTCGCGGCCCGGATGGCGAGCGACGATGTGCGCGAGGGCGTCGACAGCTTCAAGGAGCGCCGGGCACCGCGCTTCGGCGACGGGCTGGCCGATGCGCCCTACATGACCGCCTGGTGGCCCGATCTCAAGGCGTAGGGCTGCGGCGCCACTGAAACTGAAGAACTGAAAGCCTGAAACTGAAGGCCGGAAACTGAAAAGGGGGCCGCCCCTTCCCGGGCAGCCCCCTTTTGCCTACCGAGCGTCGCTGAAGCGACGGTCAGACCTCGCTGGTGCGCCGGCGCCGCGTCCAGGACGAGGCAGTGGCTCCCAGGGTGGCGGGACCGAGCAGCCGGTTCACCGGCCGCATGTTGCGCGATCCCATGGCGTTGCCCCGCAGACGGCTCTCGACCGACTCGGACCGGGGAAGCGGCTGCGCCATCAGCGCGCGGCCTTCGAACCCGCCGGGCAGGGCAAACAGATGTGCAAGACGCACGAGACACCTTTTGGTGGTTGACGATGACAGGAAGATAGCGCACAAACGCCCGCTTGTGCAGAGGGGGGCGGCAAGATTCCGCCGGCCCCCCGCGCGCGGCTGCCCTGCGCGCCCCACAGCCCTCGATCGCCGTCTTCGCCCGTCCTGGTTCTGTGCCGCCTGGTTCTGTGCCGCCTAGTTCTGTGCCGATTGGGCAAGGCTGCCCGACTTGCGCATCATCCGCGCCGCCAGGACCACCGCGATCGTCACCAGCACCACCAGAATGGTGGCAAGGGCATTGATCTTGGGGCTGACGCCCAGACGCACGCTCGAGAAGATGACCATCGGCAGGGTGCTGGAGGCGGGGCCCGAGACGAAGCTTGCGATCACCAGATCGTCGAGCGACAGGGTGAAGGACAAAAGCCAGCCCGCCACCAGCGCCGGGGCGATGATCGGCAGGGTGATCACGAAGAACACCTTGGCCGGATGGGCGCCCAGATCCAGCGCCGCCTCTTCCAGGCTGATGTCGAAGCTCGCCAGCCGCGACTGGACGATGACCGCGACATAGGCGGTGGAGAAGGTGACATGGGCGATGATGATGGTCATCACCCCGCGGCCGGCCGGCCAGCCGATCATCTGTTCAAGCGTCACGAACAGCAGCAGCAGCGACAGGCCGGTGATGACCTCGGGCATCACCAGCGGCGCGCTGATCATGCCCGAGAACAGGGTCCGGCCCCGGAACCGGCCGAAGCGCACCAGTGCCACGGCGGCCATGGTCCCCAGGATCAGGGCCAGTGTGGCCGAGATCGCGGCGATCCGGAAGCTGACCCAGGCCGCGTTCAGGATGGCATCGTCCCGCAGCAGCTCACCATACCATTTGGGCGAGAACCCGGCCCAGACGGTGACCAGGCGCGACTCGTTGAAGGAATAGACGATCAGCAGCAGGATCGGCACATAGAGAAACAGGAAGCCGACCAGCAGCGAGCTGAGGCGGAACCAGGGAAAACGGGTAGCCATGATCTGTCGCTCCCCTTACCCGCGCCCGGCGCCGCGCGCCTGCACGTTCTGGAAGATCATGATCGGCACCACCAGCAGCAGCAGCATGGCGATGGCGACCGCGGATGCCACCGGCCAGTCGCGGTTCTGGAAGAATTCGTTCCATAGCACCCGGCCGATCATCACCGTGTCCGGCCCGCCCAGCAGGTCGGGGATGACGAACTCGCCCATTGCCGGGATGAAGACCAGCATGGCGCCGGCGATCACGCCCGGCATGGAAAGCGGCAGGGTGATGGCGAAAAACGCCTTCACGGGCCGGCATCCCAGATCCGCCGCCGCTTCCAGAAGGCTGAGATCCATCTTTTCGAGCGTGGCATAAAGCGGCAGCACCATGAAGGGCAGGTAGCTGTAGACGATGCCGATCACCACCGCGAAGTTGTTGTTGATCAGCGGCAGCGGCTCGCTGATCACGCCCGCCCACATCAGGGCATTGTTGATGAGGCCGTTGCTCTGCAGCAGCCCGATCCAGGCATAGACCCGGATCAGGAACGAGGTCCAGAACGGCAGCACGATCAGCAGCAGCAGCAGCGGCCGGATCTTCTGGTCGCTGCGGGCGATCGCATAGGCCAGCGGATAGCCGAGCAGCAGCGAGACGATGGTCGAGACCGCCGCCAGTTCCGCGCTGTTCAGATAGGCGTGGATATAGAGCGGATCGTCGAGCAGATAGGCGTAGTTGCCGAGATTGACCGTGATGGTCAGCGCCAGATCGTCGACCCATTCCAGCAGCGGCGTGTAGGGCGGCTGGCCGATGATCGCCTCGGCGAAGCTGATCTTCAGGATGATGACGAAGGGCAGCAGGAAGAAGGCGAGCAGCCAGACATAGGGCATCGCCACCACGATGCCCCTGCCGGGCATCGGCAGGCGCAGGCGACGGCCGGCATCGGGCGTTGCTGCGGGCGTTTCGAGATCGGCCATCCGGTCGGTCCCTTCGGCTCGGGAAGAAGCAAGGAGACGGGTGGTGCGCCCCGGGCAGGGGCGGCCGTCAGGCCATCAGCACCACGGCATTGCCGGGATGCCAGGAGATGTAGACCTCGTCATCCCACGAGATCTCGGGCTCGGCCAGGCGCAGCATGTTGTGGGTGGTGGCCAGCACCATCTTCCCGCTCGCCAGGCGCACGTGATAGGTCGACACATCGCCCAGATAGACGATGTCCTGCACCACGCCCTTGTACACATTGGGCGTGTCGGTGGGGGCTGTCAGGCTGAGCCGGACCTTCTCGGGGCGGATGGCCACCCAGAGCGTCTGGTTCTCGGTCGCAGACACCCCGTGTGCGACCTGAATCCGGCCGCCGGTCTCCTCGCTGTCGATCAGCGCGCCGTCGGAATGTTCTTCGGCGACATAGCCTTCGAACATCGTCACCGAGCCGATGAAGTCGGCGACGAAACGGCTGGTCGGGTACTCGTAGATCTCGTTGGGGGTGCCGATCTGGTCGATCCGGCCCGAGCGCATCACGCCGATCCGGCTCGACATCGTCATCGCTTCTTCCTGGTCGTGGGTGACCATGACGAAGGTGACGCCGACCGACTCCTGAATATTGACCAGCTCCAGCTGGGTGCGTTCCCTGAGCTTCTTGTCGAGCGCGCCCAGAGGCTCGTCGAGCAGCAGCAGCTTCGGCCGCTTGACCAGGCTGCGCGCCAGGGCCACGCGCTGGCGCTGGCCGCCCGACAGCTGGTCGGGCTTGCGGCGCATGAAGTCCTGCATCTGGACCAGCGTCAGGACGTCGGCCACCCGCTCGCGGATCTCCGCCTTGGGCAGCCCTTCCTGCTTCAGCCCGAACGCCACGTTCTGCTCCACGGTCATATGGGGGAACAGGGCGTAGGACTGGAACATCATGTTGACCGGCCGCTGATAGGGCGGCACCTGGGCGACGTCGACGCCGTCGATCAGGATCTGTCCCGCGGTCGGGGTTTCGAAGCCGGCCAGCATGCGCAGCAGCGTGGTCTTGCCGCAGCCGGAGCCGCCGAGCAGCGAGAAGAACTCGCCGCGATAGATGTCGAGCGACAGGTCGTCGACCGCGACGAAATCGCCGAAGCGTTTGGTGACGCCGACGATCCGCACATAGGGCACGGCATCGTCATCCGCCCAGGGCTGGGACGGGGCCGGCCGGGCGGGGCGCGTGGCCCGCTCGCGCTGTTCCATGGTCATCGGGAACATTCCCTCCGCAGGCTGCGGGATCTGCCCGACCCGGACCGACATCCCCATGTCCGGACCGGGCCGTCACTGCCGGAACGCGAACGGGGCGACCGCCTCGACCCTGTCGGACAAGACGACCGCCCCGATCAATCATGAAAGCTCAGCCTTCGCTGCCGCTGCGGATCCGGGTCCAGGCGCGGGTGCGGGCCCGCTCGTATTTCAGGTCGTGCGGGGTCACCACCCACAGGCGGTTCATCGTCTCTTCCGAGGGATAGATGCCGGGGTCGTTGCGCACGTCTTCCGAGACCAGCGGGGTCGCCTTGGCATTGGCGTTGGCATAGGCGACATAGTCCGAAATCGCCGCGGTCACCTTGGGCTCGAGGATGTAGTTGATGAAGGTGTGGGCGTTCTCGGGGTGCGGCGCATCGGCCGGGATCGCCAGCATGTCGAACCAGAGCTGGGCGCCCTCGGTCGGGATCACATAGACGATCTCGTTGCCGTTATCGGCTTCCTGGGCGCGGTCACGCGCCTGAAGGATGTCGCCCGAATAGCCCATGGCCACGCAGACCTCGCCATTGGCCAGGTCGTTGATGTACTGGCTGTTGTGGAACTTGCGGATATGAGGCCGGATCTTCATGTAGGCCTCGGCCACCTTGTCCACATCCTCGACCTTATGTCCGTCGGGATCGAGGCCAAGATAGTTGAGCATGGCCGGGAAGGTCTCGTCGGGGCTGTCCATCACCGAGACGCCGCAATCGGCCAGCTTCGAGACCACTTCCGGGTCGAAGATCAGCCGCCAGCTGTCGAGCGGGGCGTTCTCGCCCAGCCGTTCCTTGACCATCTTGACGTTGTAGCCGATGCCGGTGGTGCCCCACATATAGGGCACCAGATACTCGTTGCCCGGATCGTATTTGGCCACCCGCGCCATCAGCTTCGAATCGAGATTGCCGAAATTCGGAATCTTCGACTTGTCGAGCTTCTGATAGATGCCCGACTTCAGCTGGCGCGCCGCATAGGGCGCGAGCGTCGGACCGACGACGTCGTAACCGGAACGGCCGGCGAGCAGCTTCGACTCCAGCACGTCCTGGGTGTCATAGACGTCGTAATTGACCTTGATGCCGCTCTGCTGCTCGAAATTCGGGACCGTATCCTCGGCCACGTAGTCCGACCAGTTATAGACGTTCAGGACCTTCTCCTCGGCGGCCTGGGCACTGCCCAGGGCGAGAAGCGCGATACCGGCGGCAAGGCCGGTTACGGCCGCAGAGCCGGTGGTCGGGCGACGGGTGCGTCGGTTGGTCATCGGGCGGCGCCTCATCCTTATCATGCGCGGGCGTCTGTCCGCGCTCGGTTCCGCAACGGCAGACCGCGGGCAGTCGTGACCGACCGCTGCCGCCTGCACTTCGGGGCGAGCCGGAGCACGGCGGGACACCACGCTCCGACCGGCATTTTTCGACAAGGCGCCCGCCGCGGTCAACCGCGGCCGGGGGAAGAGGGACGCCGCTCGTCACGTTTTCCGAAAAAATTCGTCTTGCAATGACGAACGATCAGACGTTGAGCAGCAGACACTCCCGTTCCCACGAGGAGATCACGCTGGAATAGGCGTCGTATTCGGCCTCCTTGACCGCGATCAGCACCTTCACGAAGCGTTCGCCCAGAAGCTCGACCAGCGGATCGCAATCGGCCAGCTGCGACAGCGCATCGGGCAGGTGGCGGGGCAGGCCATGGGCACGGACATAGGCCGATCCGCGCAGCGGTTCGGTGGGCGTCAGCCCCTCCATCATGCCCAGATAGCCGCAGGCCAGGCTGGCGGCGATGGCGAGATAGGGATTGGCGTCCGCGCCCGGCACCCGGTTTTCGATCCGCCGCGCATCGGGCTCGGAATGCGGCACGCGCAGGCCGCAGGTCCGGTTCTCATAGCCCCAGTCGACATTGATCGGCGCATCGGAATGGCGGATCAGCCGACGGTAGCTGTTCACATTGGGCGCGATCAGCGGCATCACCGCCGGCAGGTATTTCTGCAGGCCGGCAATGAAGCCGTAGAGCAGTTCCGAACTGGCTCCGCCTTCACCGACGAACAGATTGCGGCCGGTTTCGACATCGGTCAGCGACTGATGGATGTGCATGGCGCTGCCCGGCTCGCGCTGCATGGGCTTGGCCATGAAGGTCGCATAGACCTTGTGCCGGATCGCCGCCTCGCGGACCGTGCGCTTGAACAGGAAGGTCTGGTCGGCCAGATCCAGCGGATTGCCGTGGTTGAAGTTGATCTCCATCTGTGCGGCACCCGCCTCGTGGGTCAGGGTGTCGATGTCGATCTCCTGCGCCTCGCAGAAGTCGTACATCTCTTCGAACAGCGGATCGAACTCGTTGACGGCATCGATGCCGAAGGCCTGGCGCCCGGTCTCGGGCCGGCCGCTGCGGCCGACCGGCGGCTCCAGCGGATAGTCGGGATCGTGGTTGATCTTGACCAGGAAGAATTCCAGCTCCGGCGCCACCACCGGGGCCCAGCCCTTGTCGGCGAAGCGCTGAAGCACCCGGCGCAGCACGTAGCGTGGGGCGATGTCGCAGGGGCGGCCGTCGAGATAATAGCAGTCGCACAGCACCTGGGCGGTGGCGTCGACATACCAGGGAACCTTGCGGATGGAATTCTCGTCGGGCTTCATCCAGACATCGGGCATCGCCTCGTCGGTGATGTCCTCGTCGGGGTATTCCCCGGTGACCGTCTGGGTGAAGACCGGTTCCGGCAGCCGGAGCCCGTGGCTCGTCAGGCTGCGGACGAATTTGTCGGCGGGCAGGATCTTGCCGCGGGCCACCCCGCTCAGATCCGGCACCAGGCATTCGATTTCGGTGATCGCGTTGGCTTTGAGCCAGTCCGCAAGGCTGTCCATGAACCACCCGAAGCTGAGAGAACCCCGCATCCGGTGCCATGCGTCCGGCGCCGCCCGCCTCCCCACGAAGGCGCCGTCATCCGGCCGCATGCCGTGCTCCCGCCGAAGGGCAGCCGGATCGGGCCGGCCGTCGGGGAGGACGTGGATGCGAGGGGCCTGTCCGCCGGGTGCGGTGGGCGCGTAAGGGGGCCGGGCGGCCGGAAAAACCTGAAGAAGAACTGGACCGGGCGTCCGGACGGTGGGCCTGGCGGACCGACACGTTACCTGTCAAGGATAAGCCGGCCGCGATCGGGCTGGCAAGGGGCCCGCAAACCCGGTGCCCCAAAAGAAACAGGGGACCAGCCTGCTCGGCTGGTCCCCTGAATGGCGCACCGGGGAAGATTCGAACTCCCGACCCCCAGATTCGTAGTCTGATGCTCTATCCAACTGAGCTACCGGTGCGTATCCGTCCTCATCTTCGGTGGTGTTCGGAGCGTCGTCCGGGCCACCTCGTCGGGACGGGCGGAACTTAAGGCGGGGCGGCGGGGAATGCAAGCGAAATGTGGCGATTTCTTGAACCCCCCGCCATGCCGGCGTCAGACGTGATGACAGGCGGCCAGACGCCCCCCGGCAACGGGCTTCAGCTCCGGGCGTTCCGTGCCGCAGCGGGCCGTGGCGCGGGCGCAGCGGGGCATGAAGGCGCAGGCCGGCTTCGACTGGCCGGCCGCCTGGGGCTGCAGAGCGGGACCCTGATCCGCCGTCTGGCGGGCACGCCGCCTGCGGCTGCGGGCGGGATCGGGCACCGGAACGGCCCCCAGCAGCATCTGGGTATAGGGATGGGCCGGCGCGCGGAAGATCTCGGCGGTCGCACCGGTCTCGACGATCCGGCCCAGATACATCACCGCGACCCGGTCGGTGACATGGCCGACCACGCCCAGATCATGGCTGATGAACAGATAGCCCATGCCGACGGCCGCCTGCAGGTCCATCATCAGGTTCAGCACCTGCGACTGTACCGAGACGTCGAGCGCCGAGACCGCCTCGTCGGCCACGATCAGCTTCGGCCGGGTGATCAGGGCCCGGGCGATGGCGATGCGCTGGCGCTGGCCGCCCGAGAACTCGTGCGGGTAGCGGTCGGCATCGGTCGGGCGCAGACCCACCTGGGCCAGGGCCTCGGCAACCCGGCCGGCGCGCTCGCCCCGGGTGCCGACATGCAGCCCCTCCATCGGCTCGGCGATGATCCGTTCCACCTTGTGGCGCGGATCCAGCGAGCCGTAGGGATCCTGGAATACCATCTGCAGGTCGCGGCGCCGCTTCAGCAGATCGCGGCCTTTCAGCGCGAACAGGTCGTCGCCGTCGAACCAGACCTTGCCGGCGCTGGGGGCTTCCAGCGCCACCACGGTGCGGGCCAGGGTCGACTTGCCGCAGCCCGACTCGCCCACGATGCCGACGCTTTCGCCCGGCGCCATCTCGAGATCGACACCGTCCAGCGCCCGCAGCACCGGCGGCGCCTGGGTCAGCCGCTCGCGCGGCAGGCGGTATTCGCGCACCAGCCCCTGAATGCGCAGCAGGGGCGTCCGGGCGGCATCGGCTGCGGGCCGGGAGGCAGTCTCTGCGGCGATCATGCGGCGAACTCCGGAATATGCTCACCCTTGGCCACCGGGTGGACGCAGGCGACGCCGTGATCGGGGGCAAGCGGCACCCAGGGGATGTCGCCGGCACAGGCGGCATCCGACCGCGGGCAGCGGCCGGCGAAGGCGCAGCCGGGCGGCAGGCGCCGCGGATCGGGCACCGTGCCGGGAATGGTCGCCAGCCGCGGCCGGGTATGGGCCGGACCGTCGCCGTCGGCCGCATGTTCCAGCCCGTGGGCATGGGGAATGGCGGCGAACAGGCCGTGGGTATAGGGATGGCCCATCTGCGCGAAGAGCGGCTCGGTCGGTGCGGCCTCGACGATCGATCCCGCATACATCACTGCGGTCTTGTCGACCGTCTCGGCGATGACGCCCAGGTCATGGGTGATCAGCACCAGCCCCATGCGCATCTCTTCGACCAGCTCCACCACCAGATCCAGAATCTGGGCCTGGATGGTGACGTCGAGCGCGGTGGTCGGCTCGTCGGCGATCAGCAGCTTGGGCTCGCAGGCAAGCGCTGCCGCGATCATGACGCGCTGGCGCTGCCCGCCCGAAAGCTGGTGAGGATAGAGGTCGAGCGGGAAGCGCTTCGCGTTCAGCCCCACCCGTTCCAGCAGCCGCCGGGCGCGGCCGTCGGCTTCGGCCCGGCCGATGCCCAGATGCAGGCGCATGCCCTCCGAGACCTGCTGGCCGATGGTCTTGACCGGGTTGAGCGCGGTCATCGGCTCCTGGAAGATCATGGCCATGTTGCGGCCGCGGCGCTTGCAGAGTTCGGGCTCGGACAGCCGGGTCAGCTCTTCGCCGGCCAGCCGGATCGATCCTTCGACCATCGCCTTGTCGGGCAGCAGGCCCATGATGGCGAGCGCGGTCATGGATTTGCCGGAGCCGCTTTCGCCCACCAGGCCTAGCATCTGGCCGGCGGCGACGTCGAAACTGACGCCGCGCAGGATCGGCGCCGGGCCGTCGGGCGTGGGCAGCGTCACCCGGAGATCTGCGATCGAGAGCAGAGGCTCGTCGGTTGCGGTCATGGGGCTGGCGGTCCTTCAGGCACGGGCAGGGTTGGAGGGATGGGCGGGGGTGGCGAACCGGAAGCCTGGCATCAGCGGGCCCGCCGGAGCTTGGGGTCGAGCACGTCGCGCAGACCGTCGCCCAGCAGGTTCAGGCCAAGTACGGTGAAGACGATGGCGAGACCCGGGATGATCGCCAGCTGCGGCGCCATGTAGATGAAGGTCTGCGCCTCGTTCAGCATCCGGCCCCAGCTGGGGGTGGGCGGCTGGGTGCCGAGGCCCAGATAGCTGAGGCCAGCTTCCGCCAGGATCGCGAGGGCGAACTGGATGGTGGCCTGCACGATGATGATCGACAGGATGTTGGGCAGCACATGGTGCAGCGTGATCCGCACCGGCCCCTTGCCGGCGAGCCGCGCGGCCATGACGTATTCGCGCGACCAGACGGCGAGGGCGGCACCACGGGTGATGCGGGCGAACACCGGCACGTTGAAGATGCCGATCGCCAGGATCGAGTTCACCGCGCCGGGGCCGAGCAGGGCGGTGATCATCACCGCCGAAAGCAGGGCCGGGAAGGCGAAGGCGAAGTCGCTGAAGCGCATCACCAGCTCTTCGATCCAGCCGCGCCGGGCGGCGGCGAGGCAGCCGAGCGCGGTGCCGATGGTCAGGCCGATGCCGACCGCGACCACGCCGACCAGAATCGAGTTCTGCGCCCCGGTCATGATCATCGACAGGATGTCGCGGCCGAACTGGTCGGTGCCGAAGAGATTGGCCGCCGACGGCGCCTGCAGACGGGCGCGGACATTCATCTTGGTCGGATCGAGCGGCGTCCAGAACAGCGAGGTCGCCGCGATGCCGAGGAAGAGCAGGGTGATCACGCCGCCCACGACGAAGTTCCGGCTGGCGAGGGCCCGGCGGAAGATCTCGGCGGCGGCCGAGGGGCGGCGGATGGTGACGGTGGTGGTCTGGCTCATGGGATCCTCCACCGGCTCAGAGCATGTCGCCGCCGCGCCGGAGACGCGGGTCGAGGGCGGCATAGGACAGGTCGACCAGGAAGTTCACGAACACCACCACGGCGGCGATGACCACCACCAGGCTCTTGACCGTGATCAGGTCGCGCTGGGCGATCGCCTGGAAGATCAGCCGGCCGACGCCCGGCAGGGCGAAGACGTTCTCGATGATGATCGTGCCGGCGAGCAGCGACGAAATCTGCAGGCCGAGAATGGTGACCACGGGGATGAGCGCATTGGGCACGGCATGGCGCCAGAGCGCCGCGCGCCGGTCCAGCCCCTTGGCGCGGGCGGTGCGCACATAATCCTCGCGCAGCACTTCCAGCACCGACGACCGGGTGATGCGCGCAAGGATGGCGGCCTGGGGCAGGGCGAGGGCGATGGCGGGCAGCAGCAGCGCGCCCAGCGCCGGGCCGATACCGGCATCCCAGCCGGGGAACCCGCCGGCGGGCGTCCAGCCCAGATTGACCGCGAACAGGATGATCAGCAGCAGGGCGAACCAGAAGTTCGGCACGGCCACGCCGATCTGCGAAAAGCCCATCACGCCCACATCGCCCAGCTTGTTGTGGTTGCGGGCGGCAAACACGCCGAGCGGGATGGCGATCAGGGTGGAGAGCGTGATCGCGAACAGGGCGAGCGGCACGGTGATCGCGACGCGATCGGCCAGCAGCTCGGTCACCGGCACGCTATAGGTATAGGAGCGGCCGAAATCGCCCACGATCATGCCGCCCAGCCAGCCGAAGAAGCGGTCGGTGAGCGGCTGGTCCAGCCCGAGCTGTGCGCGCAGCGCCGCCACCGTGTCGGGCTCGGCATTCAGGCCGAGCATGACCGAGGCCGGATCGCCCGGCAGGATTTCGAGCACGACGAACACGACCGTTGCCGCGACCAGCAGGGTCAGCATCAGTGTGATCAGCCGTCGGAACAGGAACAGGGCCATGGAGCCGGCGCGTCCTCGGGTGGAAGTGTCGGTCTGGAAGTGATGGTGCCGTCGGGCAGGCGGTGCGGGTCGCCCTGCGGCCGGAGCAGTCCGGCCGCAGGGCGGGGACCGGTCACTCGGTCCAGTGCACCTTGGTCAGGTCGTTGACCTGGAAGGGACGGTCGGTCCACAGGCCTTCAACCTTGGCGTTCCACACGCCGTACTGCGGCATCTGATACAGAAAGACGTTCACGGCATCTTCAGTGATCATTCTCTGTGCGTCGCCGTACAGCTGTTCGCGTTCTTTCGGATCGACAGTGACGTCAATCTTGGCAATCAGATCTTTGAACGCCGAGCTCTTGTAATTGAAATAGTAGTTATCTCTGGCATAGATGTTGATATCCATCGGCTCACTATGCGAAATGATTGTCATCGCATAGGCCTTGTTCTTGAATACCTGATCCAGCCACTGCGCCCATTCAATGGGGATGAGCTCAGCGGTAACGCCGACCTCGGCCAGCATGGCTGCAATGATCTCGCCACCACGGCGCGCATAGGGCTGAGGCGGAAGCGTAATTGCGGTCTTGAAGCCGTTCGGATAGCCGGCCTCGGCCAGCAGCGCTTTTGCCTTTGCCGGATCGTAGGGATAGCGACCGGTGAGGTCCACATAACCAGGCGCATGTGGGGCGAAGTGAGATCCGATCGGCGTACCGTAGCCGAACTGCCCGTCGATTACTGCCTGACGATCGATAGCATAAGACAGGGCTCGGCGTATGCGAATGTCGTTAAGTGGCTTTATCCCATTATTGAGTGCGAGGATGATCTCGCCTTCTGTGGTGCCGACCGATACCTTAAAGCGGGGATCGGCCTCCAGCTGAGGCAGATTTTCCGGTGACGGGAAGTTTGCGAAGGCGTCGATATCACCAGCCATGATGGCTGTAGTCGCTGCGGCCGGGTCCGGTATGAAGCGGAAGGTCGCTTCCCTTATGCCAGCCTTTTCACCCCAGTATTCGTCATTACGAACAAGCTCGACGCGATCGCCTTTGACCCATTCTTTGAATTTGAACGGGCCAGTACCGATCGGCTTGCTCTTCTCGGACTCACCCGCGCTTTCCGGTGCTACGATTACGGCGTCACCCCAGGCGAGATTCTGGAGCATCGCACCCACGACCTGCTTGAGCTTGAGGACGACCGTGAATGGATCCGGGGTCTCAATTGAAGCAATTGGCGCGAACAGGCCCTTCTGCGCGTTGACGCTGTTTGGCGCCATGGCCCGCTCAAAACTGAACTTCACGTCAGCTGAGTCGAAGGTGGTGCCATCGTGGAATTTGACGCCTTGCCTGAGCTTAAAAGTGTAGGTCAGGTTGTCATCTGAAATTGTCCAGCTTTCGGCGAGCAACGGCTGAATGGCACCGTGCTCATCCAGGCGAACCAGACCTTCAAAGATGTTGATGTGGACGACCTCGTCGATCGCCGCCGCGGCACCCGCGGTCGGGTCGAGATGCGGCGGTTCCAGCACCGCACCGATCGAGAAGGTGTCTTTCGCGGCGAAGGCCGCGGCCGGCCCGAAGGCGACCGCCGTGCCAAGAAGCGCCGCGGCGAGCCACGGCTTGATGGTGCCCATGTTTTTTCAGCCTCCCTGCGCGGCCCGATTGAGCCGATGCCCGTGAACGGACCGATAGCCGGGATACCGTCCCAGCGTCTCGGCCGCATAGACGCCGCGGGTCAGGGCACGGGCGACGCAGTCGGCCGCGTGCATGCCGAGCCGCGCGACGTCCACCACCGGATTTGCAAGCGGTCGCTTGCCGGTGGCGAGGACGAAGATCGTATCACCGTCGAACGGCGTGTGCATCGGGCGCACCGCGCGGGCATAGCCGTCCTGGGCCATGATCGCGATGCGCTCCGCCTCTCCGCGGGTCAGATCCGCATCGATGGCGACGATGCCGATCGTGGTGTTGCCGCCGGCCGCTGCCGCGGCGGGGTCGCCGCCGTCCAGATCCGCCGGCATCTTCGTCGCCCCGGCCGCCCTCTCCCCGGCAGCCGTGGTGTCCAGCACCTCTCCCGGCACGCCTGGGCGGCCCGGGGTGAAGGTGAAGTCGTGGGTGGAAGGCTTCGCCAGCTGATGCAGCGGCTGCCCGCCGAACTCGTCGTCAATCTCGTGGGGCCAGGCCCAGAAGCAGGGCGTGCCCGGGATGACGGGCGTGCCGAACGCATTGCAGGCGACCAGCGCCCCCACCGTGTGGCCTTCGGCCGTCACGATCGATGCGGTACCGAGGCCGCCCTTGTAGGCGCCCGCCTTGGCGCCGTAACCGGCACCGGCATTGCCCTCGGCGACGGTCGTGCCAAGCGCGTCCATCGCCTGGCCGGCCAGCGCCCGATAGGGCGGCTCCGCGCCCCAGTTCTTGTCGCCGCCATTGACCAGATCGAACAGGATGGCCGACGGCACGATCGGGATGATCGCCTCGCCGATCTGCACACCCCGGCCCTGGGCCGCCAGCCGCGACATCACCGCCGAGGCGGCATCCAGCCCGTAGGCCGACCCGCCCGACAGGACGACCGCATGCACCTTCTGCACCATCGATGCCGAATTGAGGGCATCGGTTTCGCGGGTGCCGGGGCCGCCGCCGCGCACATCCACCGCCGCCAGCATCGGCTCGTCCGGCACGATCACGGTGACGCCGCTCCACAGCCGGTCGTCATGCGCCTGTCCGACCTTGATGCCGGGGACGTCGGTGATCGCGTTCAGCGGACCGGGGCGGAACTGGGTCATGTTTCGGGAAGCGCTCCTGAAAATCGAGAGGGCGGAACGGTTTCGGGACCGACGGCGACGGCAAGTCCCGACATGTGAAGCCCGCCTGTCGGCAGGCTTCGTCCGATTGTTTCCCCCCTTCATCAAGTCGGGAAGCCTAGCGATACATTTTTTCCCGGTCAACTCTTTGGAAAGATTTGATCTTGTTTCTTCTCGTGGATGTTTCGTTTCTGATATTGTCTTGAGGATTTCTGGTGGCCTATCGTGCCGCGACATCATCGTCAGAGGCGCGGAACGTAGCGGTGAGCAGCAGGTGCAGCGCACTGTGATCGAGCTCGCCGCGGCCCTGTTCGACCAGCCGGGCGAAGGCATCGCGGACCAGGGTCGACGCCGGCATGGCCAGACCATTGGCATCGCCCAGCCGGGTGGCCTGCACCATGTCCTTCAGATGGATGCGGCACTTGCCGCCCGGGACGAGATTGCCCGCGACCATGCGTTCGCCGTGCTGACGCAGAATGGTGCCGTCGGCGAAGCCGCCGATCATCGCCTCGCGCACCCGGGCCGGATCGACGCCGGCCGCCTCGGCCAGCGCCAGGGCTTCGGCCACGGCCTGGATCACCACGCCGACCACCACCTGGTTCGCCGCCTTGGCGACCTGGCCTGCGCCGGGTCCGCCGATCCGGGTGATGCGGCTGCCCAGCACCTGCAGCACCGGCAGGGCCGCGTCGAAGGCCGCGTCTTCCCCGCCGGCCATGATAGAAAGCGTCGCCGCCTCGGCGCCGCGGGTGCCGCCGGAAACCGGGGCGTCGATCAGGCTGGCGCCGCAGCCCTCAGTCAGGCGGCGGCCGATATCGGGCGTCGCCAGCGGGTCGGTGGTGCCCATGTCGATCACCACCCGCGGTGCGGGATGGGCCGCCGTGATGCCGCCGGCGCCGAACAGCACGGCTTCGACCGCCGCGGTGTCGGTGACGCAGATGATGGCGATGTCGGCGCCGGCGGCCGCTTCGGCCGGGCTTGCGGCGGCGCGGGCACCGGTCGCCGCCGAGACCTCTTCCGCTGCGGCCGGGCTGCGGTTCCAGACGGTCAGCTCCGCCCCGGCACGGGCAAGGTTAACTGCCATCGGCCGGCCCATCAGCCCCAGGCCCAGCATGGCGATCCGCCGGCCGTCGAGGCGGGGACGGTCGGCCGCGCCCTCGGCCGCGGGCGAGGGCGGGGCGAAGCGATCGGTGGCGCTGGTCATCTGTGGGCTCCGGCAGGGTGGGGGCAGGACAAGGGGCGGAACATGTCGCGGGGCGACGGATCACCGCATGATGGTATAAGCTCGGCCCCGGGCTCAACGACGGCTTCATCCGCTGGTCCGGATGGCGGCCGTCCCTGACAGAAACCGAGGATGCGATGACCGGGCATGTCGTGACCACCGAAGCCGAACTCGATGCACTTTACGGCACCCCGGTGGAGGCGTCGCTGATCAAGGAAGTCCCAGGCCTGACTGCGCCCTATCGCGCCTTCGTCGAGGCGGCCCCGTTCTTCGCCCTCGCCACCGTCGCGGCCGAGGGGCTCGACTGTTCGCCGCGCGGCGACCCGGCCGGCTTCGTGCGGGTGCTGGACGACCGGACGCTGGCCATCCCGGACCGGCGCGGCAACAACCGGATCGACAGCCTGCGCAACATCGTCCGCGACCCCCGTGTCGCCCTGATGTTCCTGATCCCCGGCAAGGGCGAGGCGCTGCGGATCAATGGCCGGGCCCGCATCTCGACCGATCCGGCACTGTGCGAGAGTTTTACGGTCGACGGGCACCTGCCCCGCACCGTGATCCTGGTCGCCATCGACACGGTCTATTTCCAGTGCGCGCGGGCGCTGATCAGGTCCGGGTTGTGGACCCCCGAAACATGGCCGGTCACCGAGACCCTGCCCACCGCCGGGCAGATGCTGAAGGCGGCCCGTCAGGATTTCGACGCCGCCGGCTATGATGCCGAGGCCGTCACTCGCCTGCCGCGCACCCTCTATTGATCCGGCCGGGGCAGACGGGCAGGGGGCAGGATCGATTTTTCCGGCAGATTTTTCGCGTCCCTCAGCCGATGCCCCGTCATCGGCCAGGGTATTGAGCCCACGGGATTTTCCGGTCGTGGCGGGTGCATTGCGGAAAGACGTTGCATCCGCCCCGCCATTATGGCTAAACAACGGGCCTTGCGGCTGACCGGGGCTTCGTGCACGCTGCCGACGTAGTCGGTTTGCGCCGTCTGCGCCACAAGATGTGGTAGCCGCCTCGAACCCGACGGCAGGCCGCCGCACCGCGGGAGTGACGATGAACTCGTGCTCCTGCGGAGGTCCGGCAGGTCGTCGTGTTCTCGCCCCCACCTTCGCGCCAGCGGCGGTGTCCATCGAGACCGCCGCCGGGATCCGCGGCCCGCAGCCGCCCGCCCAAGGAGGCGATCGAGCATGTCTTTCATCATCGCGGAAGCCGAAGAAGTCGTGGCCAACCCTCTCGATCTCGTCGAACAGATCGTCATCGCCAACGAATGGCCGTTCGACCGCCAGACCGAAGACGAGATGGCTGTCGAGATCACCGGCAAGTTCTGCGACTTCCGCCTCTGGTTCGCCTGGCGCCCGGAAACCGCCGCCCTGCATCTGTCCTGTGCCCTGGACATGAAGGTGCCAGCCGGCCGCCGCGCGAACATCTACCCGCTGCTGGCGCAGCTGAACGAGCGCCTGTGGCTGGGCCATTTCGATCTCTGGACCGAGGAATCGGTGCCGCTGTTCCGCCACACCCTGCTGGTCCGCGGCGGTCCGCTGACCCCTGAGCATGTGGAAGAGGTGGTGGACATCGCGGTCTCGGAATGCGAGCGCGCCTATCCCGCCTTCCAGTTCGTGATCTGGGGCGGCAAGACGGCCGACGAGGCCATCACCGCCGCCATGTTCGAAACCGTCGGCGAGGCCTGATTCCCGATGACCAGCGCATCCGAAGCCGGGACGGCCGGTCAGCTTCTCGTGATCGGCGCCGGCCGGATGGGCGGGGCGATGATCGAGGGCTGGATCGCCCGTGGCCGCGATCCGCGCAGCATCACCGTGATCGACCCCTCTGCCGACGGCCGGGCCCGGCTGCAGGCCCGCGGCGTGCGCGTCGCCGCCGATGCCGATGCGGTGGCCATGCCCGATGGCGGTTTCGACGTGCTGGTGGTGGCGGTGAAGCCGCAGAGCTTCGAGGCGGCCCTGCCGCCCGCAGCCCCTCTGGTCGGGGCTGAGACCCTGGTGGTCTCGGTCGCCGCCGGCAAGACGGTGCAGACCCTGCGCGACCTGCTCGGCCATCCGCGGAAGGTGATCAGGGCGATGCCGAACACCCCTGCGGCAATTGGTCGCGGCATCACCGGCTGCTATGCGGTCCCCGAGACCGAGGGCGCTGATCGTGCCCTGGCCGAGGCACTGCTCTCGGCCGTGGGCGAGGTGGTCTGGATCGAGGATGAAGGGCTGATCGATGCGGTGACCGCCGTTTCGGGTAGCGGACCGGCCTATGTCTTCCACATGATCGAGGCGATGACCCTGGCCGGCGAAGAGGTGGGGCTGCCCCACGAAACCGCCCGGCGGCTGGCGCGGGCGACCGTGATCGGCGCCGCAGCGCTGGCCGATGCCTCGCCCGAGACCGAGACCGCATTGCGGGAAGCCGTCACCAGCCCGGCCGGCACCACCGCCGCGGCCCTGTCGGTGCTGATGGACCGGCAGGCGGGGCTGCCGCCGCTGATGGCGCGCGCGGTCACCGCCGCACGCGACCGCGGCCGGGAACTGGCCGGCTGACGATCCGGGATCGGGAACCTCGGGTTGAGAGACGAGGGGCGGCTGCGGCCGCCCTTTTTCGTGCGCCCGACCGGGGAAAATCAGGGCCGCATGACGGACCGGCCCATGCATGGGTCTTGCCCCGCAGCGCGGTTCGGGTCACTAATCGGCAAAGCCCCACAAAAGCGGAGCGCCGGAGAGATGACCCACGCGATCAACGGCATCGATCATGCCATCATCGGTGTCGCCGACCTGGAAGCGGCACGGGAGCGGTTTCGGCGGCTTGGCTTTGCCGTCACCGACCGCGGACGCCATGTCGGCTGGGGCACGGCGAATTACTGCGTCATGTTCGACGACGACTATCTGGAACTGCTGGGGTTGATCGACCCCGCCGCCTTCACCAACGGCCTGGATCGTTTCCTTGAAAAGGGCGAGGGTGGGCTTGGCGTGGTGTTCTCCACCCCGGATGCCGAGGCCTCGCACGCCCTGCTGGGCGCGGCCGGGCTGGTTGCACCCGAAAATGCGCTGCGCAATCTGGGCCGGGTGATCGAGAACGGTCCGGATGGCGGCCCGGTGGAACTCGCCTTCCGCAACGTCCATCTGGCGGACGGGGCCACGCCGGGCATTCCGGCCTTCCTCTGCCAGCATCTGACGCCCGAGAAGATGCGCCGCCCGGACTGGCTGGCCCATCCCAACACCGCCCGCTGCATTCTGTCGGCCACCATCGTGGTCGACGATGTGAACGCGGCCACCGAGGCCTATTCCCGGTTGTTCGGCAGCGGTGCGGTCACCCCCACCGATACCGTGATCGCGGTGCATACCGGCCGGGGGGTGTTGATGTTCGCCACGCCCTACGACCTGCCCAATCTGCATCCCGATCTCGACGACGAGCCCCGCGCCCATGATCACGGCCTGGTGGCGCTGCAGATCGGCGTCGCCGATCGCGACCGTACGGCGGCCGTGCTCGAGGAGAACGGGGTGGCCTTCGATCGCGAGCAGAATGGCGATCTTATCGTCGGCCCCGAAGAGGCCTGCGGCGTGCTGATCGAATTTACCTCCGTCTGACCGACGGATCTGCGCCGGGACATGACAAAGGGCGGCCCCGTCGAGGCCGCCCTTTGTCGGTTCAGGCGCGGGATCTTCAGATCGGCGGCCGGCGCGGCCCCGACAGGCGGCGGTCCAGGAAGCGCAGGGTCACCTCCATGGCATAGCGGGCCTCTTCCGGTCGATAGTCCGGGCGGGCCTCGCAATTGAAGCCGTGGCCGGCCTGCGGGTGGACGTAGATCTCGGCACCGGGTGCCGCCACGCGCAGCTTATCGGCGGTGGGGCCCGCCGGAATATGACCGTCGCGCCCGCCCAGATGGACCAGAAGCGGCGCCACCGGCTTGATGCCCTCGTCCAGATATTTCGGCACCTGGCCGCCGTAATAGCTGACGGCGGCGTCGATCGACAGCTTTGCGGCGGCCAGATAGGCGAGGCTGCCGCCCCAGCAGAAGCCGACCACGCCCACGGGGAAGGCGGCGCCGTGGCGGGCACGCAGCCGATCCACCGCGGCGGCGACATAGGTCAGGGCCTCGTCGTCGGGCACCTGGCCCTTCAGCTCGATGCCGCGCTTCAGGTCTTCGGGGCCATAGCCGAGTTCGGTATCCGGCGCGACCCGGTCGAACAGAGCCGGTGCCACCACCTCATAGCCCGGCAGGGCAAGGCGATCGGCCACGCCCCGGATATGGGCATTCACCCCGAAGATCTCCTGCAGGACCACCAGGCCGGCCCGCGCGGGCTGGCGGGGCGTGGCATGCCAGGCCGAGATCGACGTGCCGGTAGCGGCATCCAGACGGATGAACTCACCCATGTGCGAAACCTCGTGACGATGTTGCGGCGGGGCTCCGGGACGCTCCGGAGCCTCCTCTCAGATACGACATGATGTTGGGGAACGGAAGAGACGGGTATGCCGCAACCAGGATTGACACCGTCTGGTCGCATGACCGGCTGCCCCTCTGCCGTCATGATGCCTTGAGAGATCTTCGGAAGAAGACCACCGCCTGCCGCAGAAGATCTGCACGGCCGGCGGTCGACGATTATGGATCGGACGGCACCCGTGGAGACCGGACCCTTTGAGAGGGGATCTCTTGGTCGGAGCACGGGACTTATGGGGAGTCAGACGATGACGGCGGCCGCGCAATCGGGCGGACGCCACGAACGGAGCATCGCCGAGGTCGCGGCCGAACTGCTGGGCTTCGCGCGGGCGATGGATGACGGCCGGCTGGACTACGACCGACGGGCGGTCAGGCTGACCTTCGGCAGCGCCAATGGCGACGGGATGCTCGCCGTGATCGTGATCCTGGCGGCGGTGTCCCTGGTGGCTGGCGTCGTCTCGCTGTTTCTGATCAACGATCTGGCGCTCCTTGGTCTTCCTCTGCCGGATTGGAGCTTTTTTGCCCTGGCGCTTGTCCTGCTCTGCCTCGCCCTCTGGGCAGCGCCGCGCTCGGGCACGCATTTCGATCTGCGGCAGCGGGCCGTGATCCATGGCGGGGCAAGCCTGCCTTTCGACCGGATCCTGCCCGCTCAGCTGGAGCTGACGCCCGATGACGACGGGGTGGCGCTCAGCCTGGAGCATCCGGATCTGAACCGACGCCTGGCGCATTTCCCGGCAGCGAAGATGGAGGCGGCGCAGGCCGTCCGGGCGCGGCTGGTCGAGCTGCTGGAACGGCGGCTACCTTTCACGCGGCCTGCAGGCCCAGCCTCTCCACCCCGACAGATCACCGGCGCCGGGACCGGCCTTTCCGCTGATCTTCCGAAAGCGCCGGGACGTCTGACCCCGGTCCAGGGCTGGATCATCGGCGCCGGCGCGATCTTCGCCCGCGCCAACGGCCATCCGGTCGACCGGCTGGGAGAGGTGTCGGGGCCGCTCGGGGCGCTTGGCCGGCGCAAGGCCGTGGCGTTGCTGCGCGAGGGCTGGGGCATTCCGGGCGGCGAGGATGTCGACCGCGAAGTCATGTCCCTGATCACCCGGGGGCATCGCGAGGATTTCGGCTTCACCGCCCGTGTCGCAGAGCTGTCTGAGGGCGAGCGGGTGCGCTATGGCCGGGCCCTCCACGCCCTCACAGACAGTGGGCTGGCGAATGATCCCGCCGCCCGGCAGCGGGCGCTCGCCGACCTGATCGCCCTGCGCTACGGCCCCCAGGGCCTGCAGGTGATGGGCGGCGTGCTGCGCCGTGCTCCCGAGACCGACCCTTCCGTGGTTGATCTGGTGGAGACCGCCATGCTGGGCCCGCTGTGGGATCCCGAGGTCGATGCGGACGAGCTCGAACCCCATTGGGCGCGGGCCCGCGAGATGGTCGGGACGGAATTCGGCGACGAGGGGGTGGGCGCCTTCGACGCCTGGCGCGCGGCCTTCACGCGCGAAGTGATCGAGGTTCCGGGGGCGCTCGAGCTCTATGTCCAGCTCCGGATCTTCCTGCACCAGCTGGCCGATCCCGACTTTCCGGCCGAAGAGCTGGGGCGGCTGCGGCTCCTGGAGGCAGCCGGTCCCGGCGCCGTCACCCATGACCGGCATATGGCCTGGGATTTCGGCCGGGCATTGATGCTGATCCGCTGGGGCCACATGGCCGGCTGGATCGATGCCGATGATGCCTGGATGCGGATGCTGCCGATCGCGCGCGAGATCCAGAGCGCCTATGGCTCGTGGACCGATATGGCGGCGGCCTATCTGGAGGGGCGGGCCTTGTGGTCGGGTGGTGCGGACGCCGATCAACCGGTCTTCGAGAAGGCGGCAGCCGGCCTCAGCGCCGATGCCGACAGCCCCTGGAACCGACTGCCCTGGGATCTGCCGCTCGAGAAGGACTGGTGACCGAGCATTCCGTGCTTATGCGAAACGCCCGGCATGACAGCATGCCGGGCGTTCCGTGTCGGGCGCGGTGGCCGGGAGGACGGGCCGTCAGACGTTGAACAGGAAGTGGAAGACGTCGCCGTCGCGGACCACGTATTCCTTGCCTTCCATGCGCAGCTTGCCGGCGGCTCGGGCCTCGCTTTCGCCACCGCAGGTGATGTAGTCGTCGAAGGCGATGGTCTCGGCGCGGATAAAGCCGCGCTCGAAATCGGTGTGGATCACGCCGGCGGCCTGCGGGGCGGTGGCGCCCTTGCGGACGGTCCAGGCGCGGGCCTCCTTGGGGCCGACCGTGAAGAAGGTCAGCAGATCAAGCAGGCTGTATCCGGCGCGGATGACCCGGGTGAGGCCGGTTTCCTCAAGCCCCAGCGCCTCGAGGAAATCGCGCTTCTCTGCCTCGTCGGAGAGCATGGCGACCTCGCTCTCGATCTTGGCGGAGACCACCACGGCCGCGGCGCCCTCGGCCTCGGCGCGAGCAAAGACCCGGGCCGACAGCTCATTGCCCTCGGCGGCGGCGCTCTCGTCGACATTGCAGACATAGAGCACCGGCTTGGCGGTCAGCAGCTGAAGCAGCTGGAAGGCACGGCGCTCCTCGGCGTCGATCTTCACGGTCCGGGCGGGGCGGCCATCCTGAAGAGCGGTCAGCACCCGGCCCATCAGCTCGATCTGGGCCTTGGCGTCCTTGTCGCCACCCTTGGCGCGCTTCTCGATGCCGGCCATGCGCTTCTCAAGGCTTTCGAGATCGGCCAGCATCAGCTCGGTCTCGATGGTCTCGGCATCGCGCAAGGGATCGACGCCACCCTCGACATGGGTGATGTCGTCATCCTCGAAGCAGCGCAGCACATGGGCGATGGCATCGACCTCGCGGATATGTGCCAGGAACTGGTTGCCCAGACCTTCCCCCCGGCTGGCGCCGCGCACCAGGCCCGCGATGTCGACGAAGTCGAGCTGGGTCGGGATGATCTGCTTCGAACCGGCGATGGCCGCAAGCTTGTCGAGGCGCGGATCCGGCACCATCACCCGGCCGGAATTCGGCTCGATGGTGCAGAACGGATAGTTCGCCGCTTCTGCCGCCGCGGTGCTGGTCAGCGCGTTGAACAGGGTCGACTTGCCGATATTCGGCATGCCGACGATGCCGCATTTGAAGCCCATGGGATTACTCCTCGCCGCCGGTCGCACCCGCGGGCGGGGCACCCGCGGCATCCGGCTTCGCCGGCTTTGCCGGCTTCAGCGGTTTCGGCGGCCGGACGGCACCCGCAACCTTGCTCATATAATCGCTCTCGCGGCCGGCCAGCAGCAGCGGCAGATGCACCGCCACCGCATCGGTCAGATCGCGGAGCCAATCCTGTTCGGCCCTGGCGAAATCGCCCAGCACCCAGCCATGGACCCGGGCCTTGTCGCCCGGATGGCCGATGCCCAGCCGCACGCGCACGAAATCGGCCCCCATATGGCGGGTGATGTCGCGCAGGCCGTTATGGCCGGCATGGCCGCCGCCGGTCTTCACCCGCATTTTCGAGGGGGCGAGGTCAAGCTCGTCGTGGAACACGACGATGCGGCCCGGCTCGATCTTGTGGAAGCGGGCGGCCTCGGCGACCGAACGGCCGCTCTCGTTCATGTAGGTGAGGGGCTTGAGCGCGATCGCGCGCTCGGGGCCGATGCGGCCTTCGGAAATCTCGCCCTGGAACTTGCGGCGCCAGGGGGAGAAGCCATGGCGGCGGACGATTTCGTCCACCGCCATGAAGCCGATATTGTGGCGATTGCCGGCGTATTCGGGGCCGGGATTGCCCAGACCGACCAGCAGCCACATGATCGTCAGGCCTCTTCGTCGCCTTCGGCCTCACCGGCGTCCTCGGAGAGGCCGGCCGGCGCCGCGATCGTCGCGATGGTGAAGTCGCGATCGGTGATCGCCGGACGGGTGCCCTTCGGCAGCTCGACGGCGCTGATGTGGATGCTGTCACCGATCTGGGCGTTCGCCAGGTCGACGGTGATCGACTGCGGGATCGCGTCGGGGGCGCAGATCAGCTCGACCTCGTGACGGACGACGTTCAGCACGCCACCCTTCTTGATGCCGGGGCAGGTCGCCTCGTTGACGAAGTGCACGGCGACTTCGACGCGGATCTCGTGATCGCCGGTCAGGCGCAGCAGGTCGACATGCAGCGGCACGTCGGTGACCGGATGGAGCTGCACGTCGCGGGCCAGCACGCGGATGCTCTCACCGTCCAGCTTCACCTCGATCACGGTCGAGGCCAGGTCCGGGGTACGGTTGAAGAACAGGCCGAACTCGCGGGCGTTGAACGACACCATCTGGGCGGGCTGCTTGCCGCCGTAGATCACGCCGGGGACGAGGCCGTCACGGCGGGCCTGACGCGCGGCCCCCTTACCGCCGCGGTCACGCGCCGTCGCATTCAGCACGGGCTGAGTGGTCATGAGGATGGTCTCCTGCTGGCCGGCGGTGCCTGTCTGTACGGCCCGCCGGGGGGTTATGCCGGTTCGCTGATGCCTTGGTCCGGAAATACGGCAGGGCGGGCCTCCAGGGGTGCCCGCCCTCGATACCGTCAGGTGTCCGGGACGTCAGTCGAACAGGCTGGACACGGAACTTTCGTCGGCAATCCGGCGCATCGCCTCGCCGATCAGCGGCGCGATGCTCAGGCTGCGAATGTTGCGGGACACGCGCATCGCCTCGGTGGCGGCGATCGAGTCGGTCACGATCAGCTCTTCGAGTGCCGAGGAGGTGACGCGGGCGACGGCGCCGCCCGAGAGCACGCCATGGCTGACATAGGCCTTCACCGAGCGGGCGCCGTTCGCCATCAGGGCGGCAGCGGCGTTGCACAGCGTGCCGGCGCTGTCGACGATGTCGTCGATCAGGATGCAGTCCCGATCCTCGACATCACCGATGATGTTCATCACCTCGGACACGCCGGCGCGCTCGCGCCGCTTGTCGACGATGGCGAGATCGGCATCGATGCGCTTGGCGACCGCGCGGGCGCGCACCACGCCGCCCACGTCGGGAGAGATCACCATCAGGTTGCGGCCGGCCGACTTCTCCTGGATGTCGCGCACGATCACCGGTGCTGCATAGAGATTGTCGACCGGGATGTCGAAGAAGCCCTGGATCTGGCCGGCATGCAGGTCCAGCGTCAGCACGCGGTCGGCGCCGGCGGTGGTGATCAGATTGGCGACCAGCTTGGCCGAGATCGGCGTGCGCGGACCGGGCTTACGATCCTGGCGGGCATAGCCGAAATAGGGGATGACGGCGGTGATCCGGCGGGCGGAGGCGCGCTTCAGCGCGTCCAGCGTCACCAGCAGCTCCATCAGATTGTCGTTCGCCGGGTGGCTGGTCGACTGGATGACGAACACGTCCTCGCCACGGACGTTCTCCAGGATCTCGACGAACACTTCCATGTCGGAGAACCGGCGGATATTCGCCTTGGTCAGGGGAAGGTTCAGGAACGTCGCGATGGCTTCGGCCAGCGGCCGGTTGCTGTTGCAAGCGATAACCTTCATCGACACTGCCCCGCGATGATCTGTCCGACTGTCCGGATGAGGAAGATGAGGACGCACGTCCCGCCCGTGGGATCATTCCCGTGGGCTTTGCATGCCGATGGTCGGTTCAACCTTTGGTCGCGCCGGCCGTCCGTGCGAACTGTGCGAGAAAAGGCAAGCGACCGCAAGACGTTGTTCGACGTCCTCCGGGCCTGCCTTTGCGCGGGCGCAAAATAGCAAGGCGTCTCGAAGCTGTAAACATGCAGGCGGCGGGGGGCGCGTGCCCGCCCGCTGCATGCATGGCCGGAATGACACGGTACCGCCGCCGGGTACGGTCAGTCCGGGTCGGGCTGGCCGACATAGATCACCACCGCCAGGATCGTGATGTAGAACCGGAAAGCCGGTGCCTGGCCGTTCCAGGTGGACGACTGCCACATGGCGAACCACTCGCCGCCGATCACCATGAAGCCCACGAACCAGACCAGAAAGCCCATGGCGGCGCCGAAATGGACCATCCGCTTGGCGCGGCCGAATTCTCCGGCCGTGCCGTTGACCCGGCGCAGCATGGCGATGCCGGCCACGGCGAACAGGGCCGCGGTGATGCCCTCGCCGGCGATGATCGCCCAGTAGCCGATATGCCAGAAGATCGGATCGGTGATCGCCCGCCACATCAGCGCATTGCCGGGGAAGGTGTCGTCCATCGCCAGAACGTGAGACACGAAGGCGAAATTCGATCCGTAGTCGGTCAGATTGTTGAAGGTGACGAGGAAGGCGAAGGCCGAGAGGCCAAGCACCATCACGATCTTGGCCACACGCGACGCAGCAGGCATGAACGCTCGCTCCCTGGGACCGGGCGGTTTGCCCCCGGTCCGGACACTCCTGACCGGAGGTCCCTGTCCCGGAACGGGGTCCGCCTCACATCATTATGCAACTGGCCATCATGCCCAGAAGCAGCACCAAGGTGAAGATGATCAGATGGGGCACGCGTGCAGCTTTCTTGTGAGGCGCCGGCCGGGCGGTTCGGGCGGCGAGCAGGTCAGGCGGCGAGCAGACGGAAGCGGTCGACGTCGACCAGCCCCATATCGGTGATCTTGAGATGCGGGATCACCGGCAGCGGCAGGAAGGCGAGCTGAAGGAAGGGTTCGGCCAGGCGGCAGCCGATGGCGCGGGCGGCCGCACGCAGCGCCACCAGCCGGTCGCGGACATGGTCGGCGCCGGCATCGCTCATCAGCCCGGCGACCGGCAGGGCCAGATCGGCCAGAACCCGGCCATCGCGCACCACCACGAAACCGCCGCCCATGGCGATCAGCCGGTTGACCGCCACCGCCATGTCGGCATCGCCCGCCCCCACCACACAGATATTATGGCTGTCATGGCCGACGGAGGATGCGATGGCGCCGTCGGGGAAGCCGAAGCCGGTGACGAAGCCGCGGCCGACATTGCGGTTGGTACCGTGGCGGGCGAGCACCGCGACCTTGAGCAGGTCACGCGACGGATCCGCCCGGCGCTCGCCGCCCGCATAGGGCAGCGCCATGGTCAGGTGATCGGTGATCAGGCTGCCCGGGCGGATGCCGATCACCGGCGCCCCCGGCCCCTGGGCAGGCACCCGGAAGATGTCGGGGGTGACTGGCGGCAGCCGGACCGAGCCGAAGCCCACCGGCGCCGGCATGGCGCCATGATCGAAGATCCCGTCTTCCACCACCCGGCCGTTGCGGATGACGGTTGCGACCGCGCAATGCTCCAGGTCGTCGAGCACGACGATATCGGCCCGCCTGCCCGGCGCGACCAGCCCCCGATCCTTCAGTCCGAAGCCCTGGGCGGCCGACCAGGTGGCGGCGCGATAGACGGCGCCCGCCGGCGCGCCTGCCTTGATTGCCGCCCGGATCAGATGATCGAGATGGCCTTCCTCGGCGATGTCGAGCGGGTTGCGGTCGTCGGTGCAGAAGGCGAAGAAGGGGGAGTTGCGCCAGTCGAGCAGCGGTGCCAGCGCGGCCACGTCCTTCGAGACGCTGCCGTCGCGGATCAGCACCTGCATACCCTTGCCGATCTTCTCCAGCGCCTCGGCACGGTTGGTGCATTCGTGGCAATTGCGGATGCCGCAGGCGAGATAGGCATCGAGGTCGCGCCCCGAGAGCAGAGGAGCATGACCGTCGATATGGGTGCCGTCGAAGGCGGCCAGCTTGTCCAGCACCTCGTCGTCCAGATGCAGAACGCCCGGCACATTCATGAACTCGGCAAGCCCGATCACCGAGGGGTGGTCGCGGAAGGCGACCAGATCATCGGCGCTCAGCCGGGCGCCCGAGGTCTCGAGCCCCGTCGCCGGGACGCAGGAGGAAAGCTGCACCCTGAGGTCCAGGGCCGTGTGCAGGCTGGCATCCAGGAAGTAGCGCAACCCCTCGGTGCCGAGCACATTGCAGATCTCGTGCGGGTCCGAGATGGCGGTGGTGGTGCCGCGGGCCAGCGCCAGCCGGTCGAATTCGGCCGGCGTGACCAGCGTGCTTTCGACATGGACATGGGTGTCGATGAAGCCCGGCACGATCACCCGGTTGCGGGCGTCGACCTCGCGCCGGCCGCGATAGCCCGGGCCCACGCCGACGATCATGTCGCCGGTGACGGCGACATCGGCCACCTCCAGCGCGCCGGTCGCGAGGTTCAGCACCCGGCCGCCACGGATCACCAGATCGGCGGCCTCGCGGCCGAGTGCCTGGTCGATGCGGCGCTTCAGCACGGCCTTGGTGTGATCGCGGGTTGCGTGGGGAACCCCGGTCTCGCGGGGGGCGGCGCTGGCCATCGGCTTTGCCTCCGGATGCATGCGGATATCCCTGCGACCGCATGGAAGAGCCGCGCGGGGTTCGGTGGAATCTGGTGTGGCGGGGCGTGGCCGGCAAGCGGTGGCCCACCTCCGGCACCCGCTTATGCCTCCGGCACCCGCTTACGCCTGGTCGAGAAGGACGATCGCCGAGACCTGGCGGCCGTAGTCCGCCTCTCCCCGGTGTGTGGTGCGACGATAGGAGAACAGGGTGTCGGTGGCGCCATAGGTGTCGGTACCGATGGCGTCCGCCGTGATCCGGTTCCGCCTCAACCGGGTGAGCAGATAGCCGGGCAGATCGAAATGCAGCCGGTCGTCGCATCCCGGACTGAAGAAGCCGGCCGCGGCCGGATCGGCGGCCGTGGCGGCGTCGCGCAGTTCCGGCCCCACCTCGTAGCTCGGGCCGGCGATGCAGGGGCCGATGACGGCGCGGATGCGGCTGCGGCTGGCGCCCAGCGCCTCCATGGCCTCGATGGTCGCGTCGGTGGCGCCGCCGACCGCGCCCTTCCAGCCGGCATGGGTGGCGCCGATCACCCGGGCTTCGGCATCGGCGAACAGAACCGGCGCACAATCGGCGGCCAGCGCGCCGAGGACGATGCCCGGCAGCCGGGTGACCATGCCGTCGGCATGGGGGCGGCCTTCGGCACCGCGACCGGCTTCGGGATAAAGCGCCAGCCCGTCTTCGTCGACCGTGATCACCCGGCGGCCATGGACCTGGTGGTTGGTCAGCAGGTGCCGGGGCGCGGGCGTCAGTGCTGCAGCCACGCGGCGGCGGTTCTCCGCGACCGCGGCCGGGTCGTCGGCGCTGCCCGGGCCGCAGTTCAGGCTGGTATAAAGGCCGGTCGAAACGCCGCCCTGCCGGCCGAAAAAGCCGTGGGCGATGCCGGGCAGGTGGAGCAGACCGTGGCGGTCATGGGGGGGCCGGTCATGCATGAGGGACTGGGGCATCAGGTTGCCTCCTCGCGGGGGGCTTAAAGATCGGCGTCGAAGCCGGGCACCGGTGCGAAGCCGGGCGGTGCCGGCCGGCCGGGTGGTGTCAGGGCCAGCACCTTGAACAGGCGCCCCATCTCTTCCGGGGCCGTCAGGCGCTTCAGGGCGGTGGCGATCTGGGCGCGCTCGCCGCCGTTACGGGCACCGCGGGCCAGGCGTTCGGCACGGGCACCGATGCCGAGCCGGCCCAGAAAGCTGCCCTGATCGACGGGGCCATGGGCCAGGGCGCCGCCTGCGGCCGCGGCTGCGGACAGACGCTCGAAATCGACATGAACGGTCAGGTCGGCGCGCCCCGGTTCTTCCAGCGGGTCGGCATGGGCATGCGCCTTCACCGCCTGGAAGGTGTCGCCGGGGGCACTGATGCCATGGCCGTAATCGACGATCAGCGCCGCACCGCCGAGCGCGGCAAGCCGGGTGCCGATGGTGCCGGCGATCGAAATCGATGCCGGCTGGACCTCGGCGATCGCTCCGGCCGGGATCTCGGCCAGCGAGGCCCGGGCGATGCGTGGGGTCAGCAGGGCTGCGGCCGGGCTCGGATCCGGCGACAGGCCATAGCGGAACCGTCCCGGGCGGTCGGGATCGAGGTCGATCATCCGTTCCGACCACAGGCCGTCGGGGCGCCGGACCAGCTGGCGGACCGGCAGGGCATCGAAGAACTCGTTGGCGATCAGCAGCAGCGGCCGGTCGTCGGGCAGGCCGTCGACCGTATCGTGCCAGACCGGCGGCCGGGAGAGGCCGGCATCGGCGACCGCCTGAGCCTGAGCCTCACGCAGGCGCGGGCTCTGCTCCACGAAATGCAGCGACACCCGATCCAGAAGCCCCGGCATCATCTTCATCGCCCGAAGCGCGTCGGCCATCAGCGTGCCGCGGCCGGGGCCGAGTTCGGCGAGCGTGACCGCCGGCGGCTGGCCGGCTTCATCCCAGGCGACCGCCAGCCAGAGCCCGACCAGTTCACCGAACATCTGGCTGATCTCGGGGGCCGTGACGAAGTCGCCATCTGCCCCGAAGGGCTCGCGGGTCGTGTAATAGCCATGCTGCGGATGGCCGAGCACCAGGCCCATATAGGTGCCCAGCGTCATCGGCCCGTCGACGGCGATGCGTCCGGCGATGATCCGGCCGAGTGGGGTATCCGCAGGGGGGAGGGGGGTGGCGTCGGTCATTCGCGGCCCGGTCCGGTCGCGGCGTCGGTCCGGCTGCGGGCGCGGAGCACCAGATAGACGCCGATCAGGAACATGGGCAGGGACAGCAGCTGCCCCATGGTGAGGCCCGCCGCCAGGAAGCCCAGGAAGGCATCGGGCATGCGGAACAGCTCGGCGATCGACCGGGTGATGGCATAGCCCATCAGGAAATAGCCGGCCAGCAGGCCCGGGCGGGCCCAGGTTTCCCGGCGGCGGGCAATGAACCACAGCACGACGAACAGCAGCAGGCCTTCAAGCAGCGCTTCGTAGATCTGGCTTGGATGGCGGGGTTCCGGACCGGCCATGGGGAAGATCATGCCCCAGGGGACGTCCGTCGGCCGTCCCCAGAGTTCGCCATTGATGAAGTTGGCGATCCGTCCGAAGAACAGGCCGATCGGGGCGGCGGCGGCCACCAGATCGCCCACGGTCAGCGGATTGACCCCCTTGGTGCGTGCGAAGAGAGCGAGCGAGACCGCCACACCCAGAAGCCCGCCATGGAAGGACATTCCGCCCTTCCACACCATGGGGATCTCCAGCAGATGCTGGGCGTAATAGTCCGGGCGATAGAACAGCACGTACCCGAACCGGCCGCCCAGGATGACGCCGAAGGCGACCCAGACCAGCAGGTCGTCGATCGACCGTTCGTCCAGGCCCAGGGCGTGGCGCCGGGTCAGGCCCACAACATAGCGCCAGCCGATCAGCAGACCCGCGATATAGGCCAGGGCGTACCAGCGAATGGCGATCGGGCCGATGGCAATCGCAACCGGATCGATGTCGGGGAAGGTCAGGCCGGTCATCGGCAGCGGGCCTCGCGGAGGTTCGGAATCGGGTGTCGGCGGCAGTCTAAGGGGGGCGCCCCTGCCGCTCAAGCAGTGCCGCCCGAGAGTGTGTCACGCGGGTGGTGACATCTTCGAGACCCGACGATAACTGCAGGCCGGGCATGTGAATGTGATACTGTTAACGAAGCGGTGACCATGTTATGGATCCGCAAGGTCCGAACCACGTGCGCCGCCCGTTCTGTCGGGTATCGCCGGAAGGCGCGGATCCTCAGTCCTGCAAGCCAATGTACACGTCCTCCAGGTCCGTGTCCGCCGGCCGGGCCGTCCGGGCGCAAGCCCGGTTTCCGGTCCTGTCTTCGGCCACCGGCCGTCCGGGAGATCGCCGATGCAGAGCAATAACCCCTTCTTCGACGACATGGCCCGTGTCGCCAGCGGTGCCATGAGCGGCTTTGCCGGTCTGCGCCAGGAAATGGACCAGCTGGTCCGCTCACGTGTTGAGCGGATGCTGGCCGAGATGGGCGCCGTGACCCGCGAAGAGGCGGATGCGTTGCGGGCACTCGCCGAAGGCCAGGCCGAGCGGATCGCGGCACTCGAGGCGCGGATTGCGGCGCTGGAAGCGGCGGCGGCCCCGGTCGCCGATGCTCCTGAGGCCGATGCCCCCCAGGCCGACGCCCCCCAGGCTGACGCCCCGGACGAACGGTCGGCCTCTTGACCGCGATGCCCGGTACCGGACTGGTGCCGGCCCGCTCCGGCATGGCCGCCGCCGCCCTCTGGGTGGGGGTGCTGGCGGTGTCGACCGGGGCGATTTTCGCGCGTCTGGCGGATGCGCCGGCCCTGGTGATCGCCACCGGCCGTCTCGCCATCGCCAGCCTGCTGATCCTGCCGCTGATGGGCATGCGTCATCGCAGTGCGATCCGCACGCTCGGCCGGCGCCATCTGCTGCTTGCGGTGGTGTCGGGCGCCTTTCTGGCGCTGCATTTCGCGACCTGGATCAGCTCGCTCTCCTATACCTCCATCGCCAACTCTGTGTTGCTGGTCAACACGGTGCCGATCTGGACCGCACTCGGTGGTCTCGTCCTCGGCATCGACCGTCTGGACCGGCGGGGCTGGCTGGCGGTGGGGCTTGCCGTCATCGGAACCGTCATCGTCTCGGCGCCGTCTGCCGATCTGACCGGCGACGGGCTTCTCGGCAACGTCCTGGCGCTGGTCGGCGGGGCGGCGATGGCGGCCTATCTGCTGTGCGGACGTGCCCTCAGGGCCAGGCTCGATCTCGTGCCTTATGTGATGCTGGCCTATGGTGTGGCGGCCGTGATCCTCCTTTCGGTCACGCTCGCAGCCGGCCTGCCTCTTCTGGGACACGGGACGGCCACATATCTGGCCCTTGTGGGAATGGCGCTTATCCCCCAACTAATTGGTCACAGCACCTATAACTGGTCGCTGAAGGCCCTGCCGGCGACGGCGGTGTCGATCTCTCTCATGGGGGAGGCGGTGTTCGCCAGCCTGTGGGGATGGCTTCTCTTTCACGAGAGCCTGCCACCCGCGACGCTCGGCGGTGGAGTTCTGGTTCTGGCCGGCATCGTATTGGCCCAGACCAGCCTCGACCGAACACGGCGCGCGCAGGACGGTGGCGCCTGAGGGAAGGATCCGGTCACCGGATTTCTGCCCGAGGGATTTCCACCCAGCCTGCGCCTGTCATGCGCGACGGTCCGGATCCCGGATACCTCCGCAGCTCTGCCTCCTTATTGACACTTGTTCCCGCCGGGTCTCGGACCCACGATCGAGCACATGGACGACGATCTCATCTGGAAAGCGCTCTCGGACCCAAGCCGCAGGCGCATCATCGAACTTCTTCACGCGCAGCCCCGCCGCACCGGCGATCTGGCCGCCTGCTTCGACGTGACCCGTTTCGCGGTCATGAAGCACCTCGACCTTCTGGTCGAGGCAGGTCTGGTCACGGTGGAACGGCGCGGCCGCGAACGCTGGAACCGGCTGGCGCTCGAGCGCCTCACGCCGACCGTCGCCGGCTGGCTTGCCCAGTTCGCGGTGGGGGCCGAAGCCGAACAGGGCAATCTGCCCGGTGCGGTCGAGGCCATGGCGATCGAGGCGGCCGTCGAGATCGACCTGCCCCGTCGGCGCGCCTATCAGCTTTTCGTCGAACAGGCGGAAAACTGGTGGCCGCGTGAGGGCGAGGGGCGGGTCCGCCTGGAAGCCGCAACCGGCGGCTGGCTCTATCTCGACCGCGGTCCCGGCCGGCCCCAGATGATCTGGGCCGTGATCGGCGATGCCCGGGCGCCGGCGGCGATCGAACTGATCGGTGCCTGCGGCCAGAAGGGCGTCGAAAGCGCCCGGACCCGCCTCGTCTTCGAAAAGGCGGGCAAGGGGCGGACCGTGGTCCATCTGCGCACCGATGCCCTGGTGACGCTGGATCAGGCGGGGCGAGAGCGCTATCGCGCGTTCTGGCGCCGTCTGCTGACCGACGCCTATGCGAGCTATGCCGATACACAGGCAGGCCCGGCGGAAGCGGACCTCGATCTCGAGGACGACGACGCCCATGGCGAGCCGCAGAGCGCCTGGGTGGCCGGCGCCATCCGCTGACGCTTGAGCGTCGTCCGCACTTGGCTCTAACCCCCGGCGGGCCGGACCATCATCCGGCACCGTCGGGGGTTCGTGTGTCTGCACGGAAGGCCGCCGGCCCGGTCGCGGGATTCTCCGCGCCGACCCTAAATCGCTGATTTTTCCTTGACGATCGGGACCGGCTCGCCTAAAGACACGGTCTCCGAAAGGTGCCCGGCCCGGGTGCCGCCATCGACGACGCCGGCGCGGCGCATCGTCCGAAGGTTTCAACAAGCGTCCGCCCGCTGAAGGTTTCCAAACATGGCCCGTCGTTGCGAGCTTACCGGTAAGCGTTACATGGCAGGCAACAATGTCAGCCATGCCCACAACAAGTCCCGTCGCCGCTTCAATCCGAACGTCCAGGACACCGGCATCTATTCCGACGTGCTGGGCCGTCTGGTCCGCCTGAAGGTTGCCGTGTCGACCCTGCGTTCGATCGAGCGTCGTGGTGGCCTCGATGCCTTCCTCGCCGGTGCCCGTGAGGTCGAGCTCTCGCCCGACGCCCGCCGGCTGAAGAAGCTGATCGTCGAGAAGCGTGCCGCTCGCGCTGCGGAGTTCGCCGCCGCCGAGTGACGCCGGAGCCCCATGCGGGTTCCGCCGCTCCAGATCCAGAAGGACCCGCGCCGGAGACGGTTGCGGGTCCTTCTGCGTTCGAACAGACTATCCGGGACGGCGCAGTCACGTGCCGCCCCGTCACCCGACGGCCTGTATCGCCGTCCGGACGGCAGATGAACCGCCTGCCGTCCCTTTGGGAAAGAGAGACCATCTCCCATGGCTCATGCGCTGCACCGCCTCTGGCTGCCGATCCTGGCGATGACCCTTGCGGTCGTCGCCTCCAACATTCTGGTCCAGTATCCGATCAACGACTGGCTGACCTGGGGCGCCTTCACCTATCCGGCGGCCTTTCTGGTCACCGATCTGACCAATCGCCGCTACGGCACCGCATCCGCCCGCAGGGTGGTCTATGCCGGTTTCGCGATCGCGGTCGTCATGTCGCTGTGGTTCGCCGATCCGCGGATTGCGCTCGCTTCGGGCGCGGCCTTCCTGGTTGCGCAGCTGATGGACGTGACGGTGTTCGACCGGCTGCGCCGCCGGCCCTGGTGGCAGGCGCCGCTGATTTCGTCCTCGCTGGCTTCGGCTTTCGATACGGTGCTGTTCTTCACCATTGCCTTCGCCGGCACCGGCCTGCCCTGGATCAGCTGGGCGGCGGGCGATTGGGGGGTGAAGATGGCAATGGCTCTGGCCATGCTGGTGCCCTATCGCGCCCTGATGCAGATCCTGCTGCCGCTGCCGACGGATCCCGTGCACGAGCATGGCTGATCAGGCCTGGCCCGCCCGGTAGCGCCGCGGCTCCAGCCCCAGCGCGCGGATCCGCGAGGCGAGCGTGGTTGCCGGCAGGCCGAGCAGGGCGGCAGCCCCGTTCGGGCCATAGACCCGGCCGCCACACCGGCTGAGGGCGGCCTCGATCATCCGTCGGTCACGGTCGCGGCGGCCGGCTTCGGTCAGCAGCTCGTCCTCGTCCCCGGCCAGGGCGGGCGCTGCGGGCGCCGCTGCCGGGCCGGCATGCAGGGCGGCGGATGGCTCCAGATCGAAGCGCAGCCGCCCGCCCCGGGCCAGGATCGCCGCCCGTTCGATCACATTCTCCAACTCGCGGACATTGCCCGGCCAGTCATAGCCGGTCAGCCGCTCGACATCGCCGCGGGTCAGCCTGAGATCGGGGATATTCAGCCGCCGGCAGGTCTTGGCCAGGAAATGGGCGGCCAGCAGCGGCACGTCATCCAGCCGCTCGCGCAAAGGCACGCTCTCGATCGGGAAGACGTTGAGGCGGAAATAGAGATCTTCGCGGAACCGGCCGCGGCGTACCTGATCCTTCAGGTCGCGATTGGTGGCGGCCACGATCCGCACATCCACCGCCCGGGTCCGCTCTTCGCCGACCCGCTCGAAATGGCCCTCCTGCAGCACCCGCAGCAGCTTGCTCTGCAGTTCCAGCGGGATCTCGCCCACCTCGTCCAGGAACAGGGTACCGCCATCGGCCAGGTCGAACCGGCCGACCCGGTCGCGCACCGCGCCGGTGAAGGCGCCGCGGACATGGCCGAAGAACTCGCTTTCGAACAGCTCCCGCGGGATGGCTGCGCAGTTCACCCGGATCAGCGGCCGGTGCGACCGGCGGCCGGCTTCGTGGATCGCCCGCGCGATCAGCTCCTTGCCGGTGCCGCTTTCGCCGGTGATCAGCACATTGGCATCGGTGGGCGCAACCAGGTCGATCTGGCGGGCGATCGTCTGGATGGCGGCGCTGCGGCCGATGATGTGGTGGTGGTTGACCTCGGTGCGGATCTCTTCCAGCAGATAGGCGTTCTCGCGCTCCAGCCGCTCGCGCAGCGCGTCGACCTCGGCCAGGGCGGCATGCAGCCGTTCCTCCGCCTCCCGGCGGCTGGTGACATCGCGGAACACGATCACGGCGCCGACCACCACGCCGCGGTCGCGGATCGGCGTGCTGGTATATTCCACGCGGATCGGTCGGCCATCCTTTCGCCAGAACACCTCGTCGTCGATCTGCCGGACCTCGCCCTCGCGGAAGGCGGCGTAGATCGGGCATTCATGCTCGGGATAGTGGCTGCCATCGGCATGGGTGTGATGGACCATGCCATGCATGTCGCGGCCGACCAGTTCTTCCGCCCGCCAGCCCAGCAGACGTTCGGCGGCCGGGTTGACGAAGGTGGTGTGGCCCTCGGCATTGATGCCGTAGATCCCCTCGCCGGCGGCCCGCAGGATCAGCTGGTTCTGCCGCTCGACATCGCGGAAGAAGCGTTCCACCCGCCGCCATTCGGCGATACCGCCCTTCAGATAGGCGTCGGCCTCGGCATCGACCTCGCGGCGGTGGCGTTCCTCAAGATCCGTGATGGTCAGCAGGACCAGCCCGGCGCCTGGCCCGTCGAGCCGCGCGCCCTCGTACTCGACCGCCACCTCGCTGCCGTCGGCACGGCTGGGGGCGAGGCCCCGGGTCACCGCCTGGCCCTGGTCCAGAACCGCCTCGGTGAAGACCACCAGCGCCGGCATCTGGCCCTGATGCAGCGCGCTCATCCGGCGCGTGGCCAGCACCTCCGGCGCCAGACCGAACAGCCGGCCTGCCGCCGGATTGGCATGCAGGATAAGGTCGGCCACGGGATCGAAAACCAGCATCGGCCGCGGGCTGGCGGCGATGATCGCCGCCGCCAGGGCATCGGCCCGGTGGGCGTGGTCGGGTGGTGCTGCGGTATCGGGCATGGCGTCCTCCGGACAGGACCGGGAAGGGCGCGGGGGTATGTGGAAGCCTAGCACGAAACTTCGTGAAACCAACCACGATATCCCGTGGATCACGATATATCGTGGTCTCTCGCATCGGTCGGATCCCGGAAATTTATCGAATTATATCAGATAACTAGATGGATTTTGTCCGTCTGGCCCGGCGGTTGCAGAACAGAAGCCCGGGACGCGGCATCCCCCGCCTGCCGCCCGGCTGTTCAGACCGTTCATCCGTCAGGGAGTGACACATGACGATCGAGAGCCTCGGCGACGCCTTCGATCCGGATGTCGACCTCGGCCATGGCCGGCAGTGCGGCTGCGCCGCCTGCGCCACGACCTCTGCCCGGCCGACCTCCGCTCAATCTGACCCGGCGCTGCCCGTGGGTGAAGAGGCGCTGGTCGATCGGGGGGTCGAGAATGCGGTCGTCCGCTCCATGTTCGGCGGCAACGAGATTGCCCGGCGGTCGTTTCTGAAGACCGTGGGGGCGGGGGCCTTTGCGGCGGCGCTGGCCTCGGTTCTGCCGCTCGACCGGGTGAAGGCGGCGGTCAAGGACGGCATGACCGGCGGTGGTCCGCTCGAGAAGACGAAGCTCAACATCGGCTTCGTCCCGATCACCTGCGCCACCCCGATCATCATGGCCCATCCCATGGGCTTCTATGAACGCCGCGGCCTGGATGTGCAGGTGATCAAGACCGCCGGCTGGGCGGTGGCGCGCGACAAGTCGCTCAACAAGGAATACGACGCCTCGCACATGCTGACGCCGATGCCTCTGGCGATCACCATGGGGGCGGGCTCCACCGCCCAGCCCTTCCTGATGCCGGCGGGGGAGAACATCAACGGCCAGGCGATCGTGCTGCATGTCGATCACAAGGACAAGCGCGACCCCAGGGACTGGAAGGGCTTCCGCTTCGGGGTTCCCTTCGAATACTCGATGCACAATTTCCTGCTGCGTTATTACGTCGCCGAGCACGGGCTCGACCCCGACAAGGATATCCAGATCCGGGTCGTGCCGCCGCCGGAGATGGTCGCCAATCTGCGCGCCGGAAATCTGGACGGCTACCTGTCGCCGGATCCGTTCAACCAGCGTGCCGTCTGGGAAAAGGTCGGCTTCATCCATCTGCTGACCAAGGACATCTGGGAAGGCCATCCCTGCTGCGCCTTTGCCTGTTCCAAGGCCTTCGCCGAAGAGATGCCCAACACCTATGGCGCCCTGGTCATGGCGCTGCTGGAGGCGACCTCCTATGCCGCCGATCCGGCCAATCGCAAGGAGATCTCGGCCGCGATCGCGCCCGCCAATTATCTGAACCAGCCCGTGCCGGTGATCGAACAGGTCCTGACCGGCCGCTTCGCCGACGGGCTGGGCCAGGTGCAGGACGTGCCCGACCGGATCGATTTCGATCCCTTCCCCTGGCATTCCATGGGGGTGTGGATCCTGACCCAGATGAAGCGCTGGGGCTACATTTCGGGCGAGATCGACTATCGCGGCATCGCCGAACAGGTCTATCTCGCCGCCGAGACCGGTGCCCGGATGAAGGAGCTGGGTCTGACCCCGCCCGAGGTCACTTACGAGCCCCACACCATCATGGGCAAGACCTTCGATCCGGCGGATCCCGAAGGCTATCTCGCCTCCTTCGCCATCCGGCGCAGTTGAGCCTGCCCTCTGGGAGACCCGGAATGATGCCGTCGCTCCGCATCCGTGCCGCGATCCTGTCGGTGGCAGTGCTGGCCCTGCTGCTGGGGGTCTGGGAACTCTCCGGCACGGCGCCCGCCGCCTCGGCGGCGCAGGACGAATATGCCCGGCTGATGGGCGGTGCCGACACCCAGGCCCGCCTGCCGGCCCCCTCCGACATCCTGACGCGCGCCTGGGAAGAGATATCGGATCCCTTCTACGATGCCGGGCCCAACGACAAGGGCATCGGCATCCAGATCGGCTATTCGCTCTACCGGGTGGCGGCGGGCTATCTGGCCGCGGCCGCCATCGCCCTGCCGCTCGGCTTCCTGATCGGCATGTCGCCGCTGGCCTATCGGGCGCTCGACCCGTTCATCCAGGTGCTGCGGCCGATCTCGCCGCTCGCCTGGATGCCGCTCGCGCTGTTCGTGATCAAGGACAGCCAGATGTCGGCGATCTTCGTGATCTTCATCTGCTCGATCTGGCCGATGCTGCTCAACACCGCCTTCGGTGTCGCCAATGTCCGGCGGGACTGGGTGAATGTGGCCCGTACCCACGAACTCGGGCCGGTCTCGACCGCCCTCAGGGTCATCCTGCCGGCCGCTGCGCCGACCATCGTGACGGGGATGCGGATCTCGATCGGCATCGCCTGGCTGGTCATCGTGGCGGCAGAGATGCTCGTGGGTGGCACCGGCATCGGCTACTACGTCTGGAACGAGTGGAACAATCTCGATCTCACCAGCGTGGTGTTCTCCATCCTGATGATCGGTCTGGTCGGCATGGCGCTGGATGCGCTGCTCGGCGCGCTCGCCCGCGCCGTGGCCTATGCCGATTGAGGCGGAGAGAGAGGTATCCCATGACGAGCGAACGCCCCTTTCTCGACGTCTCGGGCCTGGCAAAACGCTTCCCCGCCCGGGGCGGCGGCGAGACCACGGTTTTCGAGCAGGTCGACTTCACCATGGATCGTGGCGAATTCGTCTGCGTGATCGGCCATTCCGGCTGCGGCAAATCCACCATCCTCAACATCCTGGCCGGGCTCGACAGCGCCTCCTCGGGGGCGGTGGTCATGGACGGCCGGGAAATCTCGGGCCCTGGTCTCGACCGCGGCGTGGTGTTCCAGAATTACAGCCTGTTGCCCTGGGCGACGGCGCTCGAAAACGTGGTCTTCGCCATCCGCGCCCGACATCGCGACTGGTCGCGGCAGCAGATCCGCGCGCATGCGCTCAGCCATCTGGCCAAGGTCGGGCTGTCCGGCGGGGCGGAGCACCGCAAGCCGGCCGAACTCTCGGGCGGCATGCGGCAGCGGGTCAGCATCGCCCGGGCCTTTGCGATCGAGCCCCGGCTGCTGCTGCTCGACGAGCCCTTCGGTGCGCTGGATGCGCTCACCCGCGGCACCATCCAGGACGAGTTGATCCGCATCTGGTCCGATACCGACCAGAGCGTGTTCATGATCACCCATGACGTCGACGAGGCGATCCTGCTTGCCGACCGGATCCTGCTGATGACCAACGGCCCGCGGGCCCGGATCGCGGAAAGCGTGGTCATCGATATCCCGCGGCCGCGGGCCCGGGACACCATCCTGCACGACCCGGCCTTCTATGCCATCCGCAACCACCTGGTCGAATTCCTGACCCGGCGCTCGCGGGAGCTGGCCGCCGGGGCCGGTGGTGCTGGCACCGGTGCCCCGCGCACCGTGCGCTTCGGCCGCGACGGCAGTGCCCAGGGTGTCGATGTCGTGCCCTTCCAGCGTGCCGCCCGTTGATCGGCTTCCCGATCCGTTTCGTCGCACCCTGTTTCGTCGCACCCGTTCATCACGACCCGCAGCGAGGACACCTCATGAACATGACCAAGACCTCCACCGATGCGCCGCTGTCGAAGGCCGATGCCACGGCGCTGATCCTGGACGCCAAGGCGGCGCATGGCCTGACCTGGGAGGCGATCGCCGAGGGCATCGGCATGTCCCTGGTCTGGACCACCTCGGCGGCGCTGGGCATGAACAGCATGCCGGCCGAAAAGGCGCAGGCGCTGGTGGCCCTGCTCGACCTGCCGGCCGCCGTCGAGCCGGCACTGGTCGCATTCCCGACCAAGGTCTGGGATCAGGCGGTGCCCACCGACCCCGCGATCTATCGCCTCTACGAGATCGTGGGCGTCTATGGCGAGACGCTGAAGGAGATCATCCAGGAGAAGTTCGGCGACGGCATCATGAGCGCGATCGACTTCACCATGCATGTCGACAAGGTCGAGGATCCGAAGGGCGACCGGGTGAAGATCACCATGAACGGCAAGTTCCTGCCCTATAAGGCCTGGTGACCCGGGGTCTCGACGACATTTAATCGCATGAGGTCTGAGGCGGGTGTCGCGAGAGATCGCGGCACCCGTCAACCTTGTGGATAAAAACAAACAGTCTTGACTGTTTTTTTGTAGAGTCGCAGTCTTGAAACATGACGCGACCGGCCGGGGAGAGGGAGATGACCGGTGCGAAGGTGCGGCGCACGCAGGAGGAGCGGAGCGCCGAAACCCGCGACAAGCTGCTCTATGCGACGCTCGACGTGCTGATGGAGGCCGGCCATGCCCGGCTGGCCACCCAGGCGGTATGCGAACGCGCCGGCGTGTCTCGCGGCGCGATGCTGCACCACTATCCCACCCGCAGCGATCTGCTGGTTGCGGCGATCGAGCGGCTGCTCGACGACGAGATCATCGAGATGCGCGGCATGGCCGCCTCGGTGCGTTCGGGCGCGATCGGCCTGGACGCTTTCGTGGACGATCTGTGGCGGCGCTTCTCGGGCCGGCTGTTCTACATCACGCTGGAACACATCACCGCCGCCCGGACCGATGACGATCTGCGCGATGCGCTGCTGCCGGTGGTGAAGCGTTTCCATGTCGCGCTCGACGACATGTGGACCGAGTTTTTCGAGGCCCGCGGCACGGCCGACCGGGCCACGACCACCGTGCTCAATCTGACGCTCTGCCTGCTGCGCGGCATGGGCGCCCAGACGGTGCTGAAACCGGATCCGGACTATTACCAGGACCTGCTCAGGGCCTGGAAGACGATCCTCGCAACCCTCGTGGAGGGGCGGGGCTCAGGCGGCACGCTGGCGGGGAGCGTCGGCGTGTGAAATCCACCCGCAAAACCGATCGGCCTCTCAAGAAGGGCCGGCGGCAGCTCCCCGGCGGGGCGGCGGGTTCTCGGGATGGCAAGGAGAAGACAGGGATGGCAGGACGGATTGAGGCCCGCATGCGCCGGGCCGTGACGGCAGGCGTTTCGCTCGCGGTGATGTCCCTCGCGCTCGGCGGCGCGGCGCAGGCAGAGACCGCGCCCTTCAGGATCGGGGCGCTGAACCCGGTCACCGGCGCCGGCAGCCCCTATGGCCCCGGCATGCAGAAGGCGATCATCCTGGCGGCGGACGAGGTGAACGCCGCGGGTGGCGCCTGCGGCCGCAAGCTGGAAGTCTCGGCCGAAGATACCCAGACCTCGCCCGAAGCCGCCGTGCTGGCGGTGAAGAAGCTGATCGAGGTGAACAAGGTCGATGCGGTGATGGGCACCTGGTCCTCGGGCATCACGCTTGCGGTCATGCCGATCACCACTCAGGCCGGGTTGCCGCTGCTGAACACGTCGGGCGCGCCGGCGATCTCGACCGAGGACAAGGCCGATCTGGTCTGGCGCTTCCAGGCGACCAATGACCGCTTCGGCCAGGCCTTCGCCAAGATCGCGACCGAGCGCGGCTTCAAGCGTCCGGCGACCATGGCCTATAACAACGCCTCCGGCATCGGCAATACCGAGGGCTTCACCAAGGCCTGGACGGCCGCCGGCGGCGAGGTCGTCTCCAGCGTGGTCTACGAGCCCAAGCGGCCGAGCTACCGGTCCGAACTGCAGCAGATCCTGGCGGCGAACCCCGACGTGATTGTCATGGGGTCCTATCTTCAGGACACCACCGTCATCCTGCGCGAATGGTATCAGAGCGGCCAGAGCCCGGATGTGAAGTGGATCATCCCCGGCTGGGCCGCCAATCAGCAGCTGATCGATGCGCTGGGCCCCGACGTGCTCGCCAATGTGATCGCGGTCGACAGCATCAGCAATGAGAGCGCGCCGTCTTACGCCCATTTCGAGGCGGCCTATAAGAAGGCGATGGGGGCGGAGGCACCGGCCAATGTCTATGCGGCGATGACCTATGACATGGTGATCGCCTGGGGCCTGGCCATGCAGCAGGCCTGCCCCGACACGACCATTGCGGCGGTGAACGGCAGCATCCGGGCGATCGATGCCGCAGATGGCGCGCCGGTCTATACCTTCGCCGAGGGCAAGGCCGCGATCGAGGCCGGCCGCAAGGTGAACTATGAAGGCGCCTCCAGCCGCCTCTCCTTCGACCAGTATGGCGACGTGACGCCCGATTTCAGCCTGTCGGAGATCGATGGCGGCGCCTTCGTCCGCAAGGGCGTGGTCTCGTTCTGATCCGGACCGGCCGTGCCCGCCCGGGCCACGCTTCGGCGTGCCGGGCGGGTCGGTCGTCTCGTTCCGGCCTCCCGTTCCGGGGTCCCCATGGATACCGCCTATTATCTCAACCTAGCCTTCAACGGCCTGGTCGAGGGCTCGATCTATGCCCTCGGCGCGCTGGCGATCACGCTGGTTTTCGGCATCGCCCGCTTTCCCAACGCCTCCACCGGCGACCTGATGACGGTCGGCGCCTTCGGCGGCCTTGCCGGCACGCTGGCCGGGGGCGGGCTTCTGGGGGCGGCGATCGCCGGGGTGGGCGTCTCGGCCGCGGTGGCGCTCGCCTTCCATTTCCTGCTGTTCCGCAATCTGGCCCGGCGCTCGGCGGTGGCCTCGATGATCGCGTCGATCGGTCTCGCCTTCTTCCTGCGGTCGGCGCTCTCCTTCATCTTCGGCCATGATCAGCGGGTCTACGACCTGCCGCTGACCCGTGCGGTCCTGTTCGGGCCGATCCGGGTGCAGCCGACCGATCTGCAGGTGATGGGGGCGGCAGCTGCCGCACTGGCGGTGACTTTCGCCGTGCTGCACCTGACCCCGATCGGCCGCAGGATGCGGGCGGTCGCCGACAATCCCGATCTCGCCCGGGCCTCGGGCATCAATGCCGGGCGGGTGATGGCGGTGATGTGGCTGATGGCGGGCGGGCTGGCCGGGCTCGGCGGCGTTCTGCTGGGTGCCAAGACCGTGGTGACCCCCGAAATGGGCTGGGACCTGCTGCTGCCGGCCTTTGCCGCCACCATCCTCGGCACCATCGGCAACCCGATCGGCGCCGTTCTGGGCGGGCTGCTCATCGGCCTGGTGCAGGAGCTGTCCACCCCCTTCGTCGGCTTCACCTACAAGATCGGCATGGGGTTCGCGGTGCTGCTGCTGATGCTGATGATCCGGCCGCAGGGGCTGTTCGCCCGCAACGCGCTGGTTCGCTGAGAGAGGCCGCCCATGGAAAGCTATCTGGTCGCGGTCGCGGTGGTCACGGCGATCTACATGCTGATGACCTTCGGCCTGAACCTGCAATACGGCTTCACCGGCCTGATCAATTTCGGCCTGGTCGGCTTCTTCGCCATCGGCGCCTATACCAGCGCCCTGCTGGTGATGGCGGGCTGGCCCCTGCTGCTGGGCTTCGCCGCGGCGGCCCTGCTGGCGGCCCTTGCCGCCTGGCCGGTGGCGCTTTTGTCGCTGCGGCTCAGGATCGAGTATTTCGCCATCGTCATGCTCGGTTTTTCCGAGACGGTGCGCCTGGTGATCACCAACGAGCGCGCGCTGACTGGCGGCGTTCAGGGGATCCCCGGCATTCCATCGGCCGCCCAGGCACTGGGCGTGGAGGGCGTGGACGGCAATCTGCTGACCTTGATCCTGCTGGTCGTGGCGGTGATCCTGGTGCTGGCGGTCAACTGGCGCCTGGTCCACAGCCCCTTCGGCCGGATGATCCAGGCGATCCGCGACGACGAAGAGGCGGTGCGGTCGCTGGGCAAGCATCCGGGCCGGTTCAAGGTCACCGTGTTCATGGTCGGCAGCGCCTTCACCGGCCTCGCCGGCGCCTTCTACGCCCATTACGTCACCTTCGTGACCCCGGAACAGTTCGTCCCCCTGCTCACCTTCTATGTCTGGGTGGCGATGATCTTCGGCGGCGCGGGCCGGGTGGGCGGGGCCGCCATCGGCACGGTGGTGCTGATCGGTTTCCTTGAAGGCTCGCGCTTCCTGCGCGATGCCCTGCCGGGCGTTTCCGAAGTCGAGATGGCGAGCCTCAGGCTGGGGGTGGTCGGCGTTGCGCTGATGCTGCTGATGCGCTTCCGCCCGGACGGCATCCTGGGTGCGCCGTCGGCCGGCACGAAGAAGGGGGGCTGAACCGATGAGCCATCCTGACACCATCGCCGCCGCCGATCGTCAGTTGACGGTCGAGGGTGTTTCCAAAAGCTTCGGCGGCGTGCAGGTGCTGACCGATATCGGCTTCTCGGTGCCGGTTTCGGGGCTTTCGGGGCTGATCGGCCCCAACGGCGCCGGCAAGAGCACGCTGTTCTCGGTCGTCAGCGGGTTCCAGCCCGGCGATGCCGGCCAGGTCAGCTTTGCCGGCCGCGATCTCAGCCGGATGGGGCCGGTGGAACGGGTGCGCGCCGGGCTTGGCCGCACCTTCCAGGTGCCGCGGGTCTTCGCCAGCCTGAGCGTGCGCCAGAATCTGGCGGCGGCGGCCCCGGGGCAGACGGGCGAGACCCTGGCCGGCGTGTTCTTCCGCGGCGCCCGCATCCGTCGGCAGGAGGCGGAGATTGCCGGGCGGGCCGACGGCATTCTCTCCTTTCTGAACCTCACCCGCGTGGCCGACAAGCCGGCCGGCGGCCTGTCGGGCGGTCAGCGCAAGCTGCTGGAACTGGGCCGCGCCCTGATGGTCCGGCCGAAGATGATCCTGCTCGACGAGCCCTTCGCCGGCGTCAATCCGGTGCTGATCGAAGAGATCGCCGACCGGATCCGTGCGATCCGCGAGACCGGGGTCGACGGCAGCGGCGGCATCGGCTTCCTGATCGTCGAACACAACCTGCCCTCGCTTTCGGCCCTGGTCGAGCGGATGATCGTGATCGATCGTGGCCGGCTGCTGGCCCAGGGTACGCCCCAGGCGGTGCTGGCCGATGCCCGGGTGCGCGAGGCCTATATGGGGGGCGCGGTATGACCCGGCTGCTGACCGTTTCGGATCTTGCCGCGGGCTATGGCGAGGTCGACATCGTCTCCGGCATCTCGCTCCATGTCGATGCGCTGGAGATCGTGACCATCGCCGGCACCAACGGCTCGGGCAAATCGACCCTGGTCAAGGCGCTGATGGGGCTGCTCACCCGGGTGCGCGGCGAGATGCGCCTGGGCGATACCCCGCTGCTGGGCGTGCCGGCCGAAAAGCGTATCGGCATGGGCGTGGTCTATGTGCCCCAGGTCGAGAACGTCTTTCCGACCCTGACCGTCACCGAAAACCTGCAGGTGGTCGAGGGGGTGGCCGATCGCCGCCAGAGGATCGAGGCGATGTTCGACCGCTTCCCCGCCCTGGCCGAACGTCGCCGCACCCGTGCCGGCGCGCTGTCGGGCGGCGAGCGCCAGCAGCTGGCCTTCGCCCGGGCCCTGATGCCGGCACCGAAGCTGATGATCCTGGACGAGCCGACGGCGGCGCTGTCGCCTGCCCTGGTCCACGAGGTGCTGGAGCTGATCCGCGGCCTGCCGGCGCTGGGGGTCTCGGCGCTGCTGGTCGAACAGCGCGCCCGTCAGGCGCTGGCGATCAGCGATCGCGGCTACATCCTGGATACCGGGCGGGTGGTGATCCACGACACCGCCGAACGCCTGCTTGCCGATGAACGCATGGCCGATCTCTATCTCGGCACCCATTGAGGATGATCCATTCATGACCTCCGCTTCCAAGGCCGCGCCCCGGGGGGCCGGCACCGTCTTCCGCAATGCCCGGGTGCTGGATGTGGTCGCCGGCCGCTATCTCGACGGCCAGTCGGTCTGGGTCGAGGGCGGGGTGATCCGCGCCATAGCCCCCGATGCCGACCGCATGGCCGGCGCCGATGCCGAGGTGATCGATCTCGGCGGCAAGGTGCTGATGCCGGGCCTGTGCGACGCCCATGTCCATGTCACGGCGATCACGCCCAACTTCGCCGAACTCGGCCGGATGTCGCCCTTCTACGTCACGGTCCACACCGCCGACGTGCTGAAGGGCATGCTGGAGCGCGGCTTTACCACCGTGCGCGATGCCGGTGGCGCCGATTGGGGGCTGGCCAAGGCGGTCGCGGAAGGCGCGCTGCCCGGTCCGCGGCTGCTCTATTGCGGCAAGGCGCTTTCGCAGACCGGCGGTCATGCCGACATGCGCGGGCCCGGCCAGCAGGAACTGGGCGAGTGCTTCTGCTGTGCGGGGCTCGGCCGGGTCTGCGACGGCGTGCCCGAGATGCGCCGGGCCTGCCGTGATCTGATCCGCACCGGCGCCACCCATATCAAGCTGATGGTCTCGGGCGGTGTCGCCTCGCCGACCGACCGGATCGACAGCACCCAGTTCGCGATGGAAGAACTCTACGCGGCGGTGGAAGAGGCCGAGGCCGCCAACATTCCGGTCATGGGCCATGCCTATACCGCCCGCGCGATCAACCGGGCGCTGGAGGCGGGTATCACCTCGATCGAGCATGGCAATCTGCTCGACGAAAGCTCGGTGCGGCTGTTCGTCGAAAAGGGCCGCTGGCTGGTGCCGACGCTTGCGACCTATTCGGCCCTGGCCGAAGAGGGGCTGGCGGCGGGCATGCCGGCCGATCTGCACCGCAAGGTCTATGACGTGCTGGATGCCGGCCGCGAGGCGCTGCGCCTGGCCCATGCAGGTGGTGTGAAGATCGCTTTCGGCACCGACCTGCTCGGCATCATGCATCGCCGCCAGCTGACCGAATTCGCCCTGCGGGCCCAGGTCCAGGCGCCGATCGACGTGATCCGCTCGGCCACCACCGTCGCGGCCGATTTGTTCCGCATGGGCGACCGCATCGGCCGGGTCGAACCGGGCCTGCTCGCCGACCTGATCGTCGTCGACGGCGACGTCCTTCACGACGTCGCACCCTGGTCGCGGCCGGACGAGACCATCCGACTGGTGATGAAGGAAGGCCGGGTGCTGGTGGCGCGGTGACCGGCACACGTCCGGCGCATGAAAAGAAGAAGGGCGGGCCTCCGTGGAGGCCCGCCCTTCCGTCTTCGTGCCGGTGACGGTCGGTCAGTGTCTGAGGCGGGTGGGACGGCCGCCGCGGCCGCCCTGGTCTTCGTCGAAGAGTTCGGCCAGCTGGTTCATCACCGTGCCGCCCAGCTGTTCGGCATCGACGATGGTGACGGCACGCTTGTAGTAGCGGGTGACGTCGTGGCCGATACCGATCGCGACCAGATCGACCGGCGACCGGCTCTCGATCCACTCGATCACCTGGCGCAGATGGCGGTCCAGATAGTTCGAGCTGTTGACCGACAGCGTGCTGTCGTCCACCGGTGCGCCGTCGGAGATCACCATCAGGATCCGGCGGTTCTCAGGCCGCGCCAGCAGGCGGTTATGGGCCCAGAGGATCGCCTCGCCGTCGATATTCTCCTTCAGCAGGCCTTCGCGCAGCATCAGGCCCAGATTCTTCCGCGCCCGCCGCCACGGCCAGTCGGCCGATTTGTAGACGATGTGGCGCAGATCGTTGAGCCGGCCCGGCGTCTGCGGCTTGCCGCCGTCGAGCCACTTCTTGCGCGACTGGCCGCCCTTCCAGTCCCGGGTGGTGAAGCCCAGGATTTCGACCTTCACGCCGCAGCGCTCCAGCGTGCGGGCAAGAATATCGGCGCTCATCGCAGCCACCGAGATCGGCCGGCCACGCATGGAGCCGGAATTGTCGATCAGCAGCGTGACCACGGTGTCGCGGAAGTCGGTGTCGCGCTCGCGCTTATAGGTCTGGCTGTAGAGCGGCTGGACCACGACGCGGGCCAGTTTGGAGCTGTCGAGCAGGCCTTCGTCGAGGTCGAACTCCCAGCCGCGCGACTGCTTGGCCAGCAGTCGGCGCTGCAGGCGGTTGGCAAGCTTGGTGATCACGCCGTGCAGATGGGTCATCTGCTGGTCGAGCAGGCCGCGCAGGCGGTTCAGCTCATCTTCGGTCGCAAGCTCGCTGGCCTCCACCACCTCGTCGAATTCGGTGGTGTAGGGGTGGTAGACGTCGGTGGCGGGTTCGTTTTCGTTGGAGCCGGGCGGCATCCAGGGGCGTACCCGGGACGAGCTGTCCTCGCCGCCGGCGCCGCTTTCGGAATCGGGATCGCTGGCCGCCATGTCGGCATCGGCCTCGCCGTCGCCGGTCTCGGGCGCGCCTTCGCTCGACTGGCCGCTGTCGTCGCCATCCTGCGACTGCTCGCCGCCTTCGCCGTCGGGCTGTTCCTGGGCTTCCGCCTCGGCCTGATCATCGGCCTCGTCGGGCTCGCGATCCTCGTCGAGTTCGCCTTCGGTCTCGGCCTCGATGTCGAGGTCGGACAACAGGTCGCGCACGCCCTCGGAAAAGCGCTTCTGGTCGGCCAGGATCTCGGGCAGGCGGGCCATGTCTTCGCCGGCCTTGCGCTCGATCATCGGGCGCCAGTGTTCAACCAGTTCGCGGGCGATCTCGGGCGTCGGCACACCGGTCAGGCGCTCGCGCAGCAGCAGCAATGCCGCTTCGCAAAGCGATTCCGGGCTGCCGTCGACCGCCAGACGCTGCGGCTGCTCGCGAAGCTGATCTTCCTGCAGCCGGGCCAGATTGCCGCGCACGCCGGTCATGTTCCGCCCGCCCAGGGCTTCGATGCGCAGCTGCTCGCAGCTCTCGTAGAGCCGGCGGGACAGCTCGCCCTGGGGCTGGCGGGCCATGTGGATGCGGGCGTCATGATGGCGCACGCGCAGCGAGATCTGGTCCGCCTCGCCGCGGATGCGGGCCACCTGCTGTTCCGGCAGGTTGCGCATCGGCGCGCGCAGGTTCACCCGGTCGCCGCGCAGCCGCGGCGGTTCGAAGGTGAAGGCGACTTCGAGCTGAGGCGTGCCCGCCATCGCCTTCACGGTGCTGGTCAGGGCACGTTTGAACTGCTCGACGGATTGCGGATCGTTGCGCTTGCGCATGTCCCTCAACCCATGTGGCGGATGCCGGGGACGTGCAGCTCGGTGCCGAAGCAGCGCTGATAGTATTCGGCGATCAGCGGACGCTCCACCTCGTCGCACTTGTTGAGGAAGGTGAAGCGGAAGGCGAGCTGCAGATCCTTGAAGATCCGGTAGTTCTCGGCCCAGGTCAGCACCGTGCGCGGCGACATGACGGTCGAGATGTCGCCGTTGATGAAGGCGCTGCGGGTGAGGTCGGCCAGGGCGACCATCGACCGCACGGTCTTATGGCCGTCGGCATTGTCGAATTCCGGCAGCTTCGACAGAACGATCGCGCTCTCTTCGTCCGGCGCCAGATAGTTCAGCGTGACCACCACGTTCCAGCGGTCCATCTGGCCCTGGTTGATCTGCTGGGTGCCATGATAGAGGCCGGTCGTGTCGCCGAGGCCCACCGTATTGGCGGTGGCGAAGATCCGGAAATAGGGATGCGGGCGGATGACCTTGTTCTGTTCGACCAGGGTCAGCTTGCCCTCGTTCTCCAGAATGCGCTGGATCACGAACATCACGTCGGCACGGCCGGCATCATATTCGTCGAAGACGAGCGCGGTCGGGCGCTGCAGGCAGAAGGGCAGGATGCCTTCCTTGTATTCGGTCACCTGCTTGCCGTCGCGCAGCACGATGGCGTCCTTGCCGATCAGGTCGATACGGCTGATGTGGCTGTCCAGGTTGACGCGCACGCAGGGCCAGTTCAGCCGGGCCGCGACCTGCTCGATATGGGTCGACTTGCCGGTGCCGTGATAGCCCTGGATCATCACGCGGCGGTTAAAGGCGAAACCGGCGAGAATGGCGAGGGTGACATCCGGCTGAAAGCGGTAGGTCTGGTCCAGATCGGGCACATGCTCGCTGCGGTCGCTGAATGCCGGCACCTCCATGTCGCTGTCGATGCCGAAGACCTGTCGCACAGACACCTTGATATCCGGCGTGTTCGGGGTCGGGGCGGCCAGGGTCTCGGAAGCCATGATGAAGAAGATCTCCACTGGGGAAGGCGGGGACGAAACGGATGGACATCGCGGCCGGCCCCCGCACGGGGAGGTGCGGGTGAAGGCCGCGGCCGACTGGGCCGTCGGCGGGCAACTCCTGATCTCGGCACGCGCATCCCCATCCGGTCGGGGAACGGCACCGGTTCAGGTCCAGTCTGACGCGCGGTGCATCAAAAAGGAATAGGCCTGGTTCACCGATTTCATGCGTTCCTCCGACGCGGCGTCGCCGCCGGTGACGTCGGGGTGCAGCCGTTTGGCGAGTTTCTTGTAGTGGTCCTTGATCTGGGGCAGGTCGCGGGTCGGGTCTATGCCCAGGGTCTTGAACGCCTGGCGCTCGTCGGGGGTGAAGCGGGTCTCGGCGGCGGCGCGCACGCGCTCGGCCGCGCGGCCTGCGGCGCCGAACATGCCGAAGGGGTCACTGGTCCGGCCTTCACGGAACATCTGGGCCGCGGCACGGGCAACCTCGTCGGCCTGGTCGCGATCGGCGCTGGCGAAGGGCCAGGAGGGGCGGTGCCAGGTCATGTCGTCATGCAGGTGACGGTCGATCTCGGCCGAACTCAGCCCCTTGAAGTAGTCCCAGCCCTTGTTGTAGGCGCGGACATGCTCCAGACAGAAAAAATAATAGTCCCTGAGCCGGTCGCGCGATTTGGGCGCGCGGAACGCACCTTCCTCTCCGCAGCCCTCGCAGTCGCAGAGCCGGGTTCCGTCGGGAGCGTAGGCGGCGGTGCGCCGGATGCTGAAGAGGTCGATCGCCATGACGGCAAAATATGCGTCACGGGGTGCGGTGCGGCAAGTGGTCGGACCATGCCGGCCGGGTTGAAAAATACGCAAGCGCCCCTTCTTGACGCCGAACGCCCGCGCGACCGGCCATTCGGGCGGTCACGCGGGCGTTCCGGATCCGCACCGGGCGCCGGGGGCGCCCGTGTCGGCCTTGGGCGGAATCAGGAGGCGTCGGCCAGGCTGCGGGCAAGAGTGCTCAGCGCTTCCTGGTGCTTGCCGTTCTGGATCATCGAGAAGTTGCGGGCCAGCTCCAGGCACATGCGCTGACGCGGGGTCATCTCAACCTGACCGCCCTGCTCGAGGCCCTCGAAGAAGTAGGAGATGGTGACGCCCAGGGCCTGCGCGATATCGTAGAGACGGCCGGCGGCGATGCGGTTGATACCGCGCTCGTACTTGTGGGCCTGCTGGTAGGTCACGCCGATCATGTCAGCCAGCTGCTGCTGGGTCAGGCCCAGCATGATGCGGCGCTCGCGGATCCGCGCACCGACGTAACGATCGACTTCCTGGGCCCGGCTCTTGGTGGTCTTCATGGGGAGGGATCCCTCTTTGATCAGGGTGTTGGTCAGAAGATTGACGGGGGGAGCGTTCCGCCTCGTCCGCAGTTCGTCCATGGTGTCGGCCTGGGTGCGGTTCCGTGTTCCCGGCTGGTCGCCCCTGCTCCGCCCGATTACAAGCAAGCGGTGTGCCAAGAACCGCTGCGCAAGACCCGCTTGCGTTCCAGTGGTATGATGTGCGACTGGAAACGCGCGGTCCGGGCCGGTTTTCCGGCGCGCGCGCCAGGATCATCAGGGATGCGGTTAATGTGCGCTTAACGTTTGCCGGTGGATCGGGTTCCCGAGGTGTCCACTCTGGGAGAAAAGGGTTTCCCATCCTATGCTTCGGCGGGGCATTCGCTGTGCGGCTGTGTTCCTGTCCCTGTTTGATCGTGAAACGCTTGTGCCAAAATGACACAGGTTGTCCCGGTATGATACTTATGCGTGAAGCGACGCGGCCCTGGTACGCGCATCAGTCTTGATGGATCGCCTGGACCGCGCGCGGTGACGGGAATTGCAGTATCATCGGGATATGACCTTGAGAATGCGGAGGCCTGTGCCGACATGACCATCAGAGATCGGATCGAGACCAAGCTGACGGCGGCCTTCGCGCCGGAGCGGCTGGTGATCACCGACGAAAGCGACCGGCATGCCGGCCATGCAGGCCATCAGCCCGGCGGCGAAACACATTTCCGCGTCGAGATCGTGGCCGCTGCCTTTGATGGTCTGACCCGCGTGACGCGTCAGCGCCGGGTCTATGACGTGCTGTCCGACGAGCTGGCGGAACGGGTTCACGCCTTGGCGCTCATCACCCGCACGCCGGCTGAGGTGGCGCAGAGCTGACGGGCAACCGCTGCCGGATGCGACCGGCATGCGATTGCCCTTTGAAACGCGCCGCGGTTGTGCTAATACAACCTTAAATAAAAAGATCGACCAATTTTCGCGTAAAGGTGTCGTCGGGGATATGTCCGGCCGGAGGGGCCGGGGACCTAAGGGGGGCGATAGGCACGATGTCCAGTTCACTTATCAACCGCAACGTCGTCGTCGAAGGGCGCCGCACCAGCATCCGTCTCGAGGCGGATATGTGGGACGCGCTGACCGAGATCTGCCAGCGTGAGGGCTGCCGGATCCACGAGCTGGCCACCATGGTCAACTCGACCCGGCGCGAATCGACGCTGACCGCCGCCATCCGGGTGTTCATCATGAACTACTACCGGGCGGCGTCGACCGAGCAGGGCCATGCCCGAGCCGGTCACGGCAAGGCGATGCGGCCGGGTCGTGCGGACCGGACGGCGGTGCAGCGGCGTCTGGAGCGTCTGGCGGCTGCGCGCGGTGGCGACGGTCGGCCGATGGCGCCGGTCAGCCGCCCGTATACCACTCAGGATAATGCTGCCTGACGACCTCTCCGTCCGCTGCCAGGGCGTGACAGGTATTCAGGTGTGCAGGCGGTTTCGGTGCCGGTCGCGGCGGCAGAGCGGCCGGCGCCGTATCGTTTGTTCCGGTGCGGGCCATCGGCTCGGTGTCGGCCATGGCGGCGACGCGATCATTGGCCTCGCGCCGGCGGCGTTCCAGGGCCGGGTAGAGCGTCTGGAAGGCAACGGTCCCCAGCGGGCGCATCATCTCGACCAGATGCGTGCAGCCATGCACGCCGCCGACCCGCTGGCGGATGGCCTTGGTCCAGCCCGGGGCAATCTTCAGCCCGACCAGGCGCTGGAAATTGATGGCGACGTCGCCGCAGATCGAATAGGGGGTGTGGTCCATCACCGCCTCGATCGTCTTGATCTCGAAGCCGATATCGATGGTCAGCCGGATCCACATGTCGTGGATCGGCGTGCCCGGGTCGATCTGGCCGCGCCACCGGTTTTCGATCGGGTAGGTCTTCACGTCGGTCAGATGTGCCTCGATGTCCCACAGCCCGTCTTCGCGCTCATAGCCGCGGAGGTCGATCTGGCGGGTGTGGATGTGGCGGCGGTTCACCGGCTGGGACAGGGGCATGGGGCAGGCTTCTCCTCGGTCCGGCCGCGGCGCAGGGCCGGGGCCGTGCCTCGCATCTGAGACGAACGTTCGATCCAATTTCGATCAGGATACTATACGCGGCGACCGCGCTGTCGTCATCTGCGGTGCAGCATGGACGACCAGACCTGGTCGTCAGCCGTCAATTCATGCCGGCCAGATGCAGCGCCACCCACAGCAGCCCGGGCAGCAGCAGGAAAATCAGCAGGGTGGACGTCACCACCAGCGAGGCCACCTCGGCCGGGGAACGGTCGTAGCGCTGGGCGAAGAGGTAGTTGAACACGGCCACCGGCATCGAGGCCTCGACCAGCAGGACACCCAGTTCCACGCCTTCGAAGCGGAAGACCACCAGGCCGAGGAACAGGGCGACCACGAAGCCGCCCAGGCTGCGCAGCAGGGCCAGCCCCAGCGTGCCCAGCGGCCGCACCGCCTTCATCCGGGCCAGGCTGACGCCCAGCGTGATCAGCATCAGCGGAATGGTGAAACCGCCGATGAGATGGGTGGTGTTGCTCAGGAATTTCGGGACCGGGATCCCGCCAAGCACGAAGATCAGTGCTGCAACCACCGACCAGGGGGCGGGCTGGCGCAGGATGAAGCGCCCGGCCGGTTCGCCCGACAGTACCCAGGCGCCGATCGTGAACTGGCTGACGGCCGAGACCGCGAAATAGCCGATGGCATAGCCCAGCCCCTCGGGCCCGAAGGCGAAGAGGCAGAGCGGCAGGCCCATATTGCCGGCATTGCCGTAGATGATCGGCGTCAGCCAGGTCCGCCAGGGCAGGCCGGCCGCCCGCAGGATCGGCCAGGCGATGAACCCCATCATGACCATGGTCGAGGCGGCGGCGAGCGCGAATTCGCCGAAGGCACCGGGTGCGACCTGGCCGTTGGTCAGGTTGGAAAAGATCAGGCAGGGGACACCGATATTGGTCACCAGATTGGTGATCATGCCGGTGTCATAGGGCTGCCGGAACACCCGGATCCAGGAAAAGCCGATGGCGGCACAAACCAGGATCGGGGCGATGATGGTGATCAACTCGCCGATCATGACCGACCGGCGTCGTGGAGGGCGCCCGCCTGGGCGCGATCTCCGATGGGCGAGAGGCGCAGCTTGGTCACCCGGTTGCGGTGACGGCGGAGCACTTCGGCCTCGATCCCGGCGATGCGGAAGCGCTGGCCGACCTCGGGGATCGCCTTGGCCTCGTGGATGACCAGGCCGGCGATGGTGGTCGCCTCGTCATCCGGCAGGCGCCAGCCGGTTTCGCGGTTGAGATCGCGGATCGTGACGGTGCCGTCGGCCAGAACCCCGCCATCGGCCTGATGCTCCAGACCTTCGACGGCAATGTCGTGCTCGTCGACGATCTCGCCGACGATTTCCTCGAGGATGTCCTCCAGCGTCACCAGCCCCTGGATCGTGCCGTATTCATCGATCACGAGGGCAAAATGGGCATGACGCTGACGGAAGGCATGGAGCTGATCGTGCAGCGTGGTGCTGTCGGGGATGAACCAGGGTGTGCGGGCAAGCCCCGGCACGTCGATCTTCTCCACATCGCCGCCCGCCTCGGTCAGTGCCCGCAGCATATCCTTGGCATGAAGCACGCCGATGACGTTGTCGGGATCGCCCTGCCACATCGGCAGCCGGGTGTGCGGGCTGGTGGTGACCTGGGCCAGGATCGCGGCGGGCGGCTGGTCAGCATCGATCATGGCCATCTGCCGGCGGTGGATCATGATCTCGCCCACCGTCAGATCGCCGAGATCCAGGATGCTCGCCAGCATCTCCTTCTCGTTGCGGGTTTCGGCCGCCGTGGCTTCCGGGTCGTCATAGAGGCGGATGGCGCCGCGCAGGTCGTCGGCCGAGACCATCAGCCGGTCGCCTTCGAGCTTGATGCCGATCACCCATGCCACACCGCGCACGATCAGGCCGATCACCTTCGAAAACGGCCCAAGGATCCGGACGACCAGGGCGAGCGGGCCCGAGAGAGCCAGTGCCACCCGGTCCGGCTGGTGCAGCGCAACCGTCTTGGGCAGGATCTCGGCAAAGATCAGCAGCAGCAGGGTCATGCCCAGGGTCGCCATTGCGACACCGGCATCGCCGAAGAGCCCGATCAGCACGCTGGTCGCGATCGAGGAGGAGAGGATGTTGACGGCGTTGTTGCCGAGCAGGATGGAGCCGATCAGCCGTTCCCGGTTGGCGGTCAGCTTTTCGACCCTCTGTGCCCGGACATCGCCGTCGGATGCACGCTGGTGCATGCGGGTACGGGAGGCGGCGGTCAGGGCCGTCTCGCTGCCGGAGAAGAAGGCAGACGCGGCGATCAGGACAAGGATGGCGAGCAGGGACAGCCAGAGTTCGGCAGGCATCGGCGGGCGGGTCTCTCTCCCGATCGGATTGGGCCGGTATCAGCCGGCGGGAACGGCCGGGCCCTCGGGGCGACCGGCCAGGATATCGTCGAGCAGGGCGGCCACTTCGGCAGGGGCGACATCATCGGCAATGAACGAGCGGCCGATGCCGCGGGCCAGGATGTAGCGGACCCGGCCTTCGCGGGCCTTCTTGTCCTGGGCGATGGGGGCCATCAGCCCGTCCACGGTCCAGTCGACGCCGGCCACATCCTGCGGGCGGGTCGGCAGGCCGACCGCCGCCAGATGGGCGGTCAGCCGCTCCAGATCGGCCATCGGGCACAGGCCGCGCCGCACCGACAGGCGGAAGGCGGCGACCATGCCGATGGCCCCCCCTTCACCATGAAGCAGACGGCCGTCATAGCCGGCCATCGCTTCGAAGGCATGGCCGAAGGTATGACCCAGGTTCAGGAGCGCGCGCTGGCCGGTCTCGGTCTCGTCGGCGGCCACGATCCGGGCCTTGGCGGCGCAGGAGCGCGCCACGGCCTGGTCGCGCGCCGATCCGGCGCCTGCAATCACCTCGGCCCCGCGCCGTTCCAGCCAGTCGAAAAACGGGGCGTCGTCGATGGCACCGTATTTGACCACTTCGGCATAGCCGGCCAGCAGTTCCCGCCGCGGCAGGGTGGACAGAAGGCCGGTATCGGCGACCACCAGCCCGGGCTGGTGGAAGGCGCCGACCAGGTTCTTGCCATGGCTGGTGTTGATGCCGGTCTTGCCGCCGACCGAGCTGTCGACCTGGGCGAGCAGGGTGGTCGGCACCTGAACGAAGCGGGTGCCGCGCCGCAGCACCGCGGCCGCGAAACCGGCAAGATCGCCGACGACACCGCCGCCGAGGGCGATCACCGGCTGGCCGCGTTCGATGCCCGAGGCGAGCAGGCCGTCGAGCAGGGTCTCCAGCGACCCGAAGCGCTTGGTGCCCTCGCCCGGCGGCAGGATGATGGTGCCATGGGCGATCCCGGCATCATCGAGCGCGCGGGACAGCACGGCCAGATGATGGCCGGCTACGGTCTCGTCGGTCACCACAGCTGCCCGGCGCACGCCCATGGTCTCGCGGATCAGCCGGCCGGTCACCGGCAGCAGGCCGTCGCCGACCAGAATGTCGTAGGCGCGATCATCCAGCGGCACCCGGACCCGCCGCGCGGGAGCCGCGACGCCGGGCAGGGTCACCAGCTCCCCGTCATCGGACAGCCGGTTTCTGGTGTCGGGGAGGGGCGTGGCGGTCTGGGCGGTCATCGTCTGGCGGGCTCCGGAGCGGGCGCGGGAACGGGGCAGGGCGGGCGAGGAGAACCGGGGCGACGGGGCGTCATGCCGGCCGCCGCGGGCGGGTTGCGGAAAGAGCGGGCCATTCGGCGGCAAGGGCCGAGATGATCGCATCCACCGCTACTTCATGCGGGGCCTCGGTACTCTCCACCGTCAGATCGGCCTCGGCATAGACCGGGTGGCGTTCTCTGATCAGCCGTTCCAGTGTCGCCATGGCATCGCCTTCGGCGATCAGCGGCCGGGTGTGGCGGCGCTTGAGCACGCGGCGGGCAATCACCGGCAGTTCGGCCTTCAGCCAGACCGAGATGCCGTCGCGGGCGATGGCGGCACGGGTTTCAGGGTCCATGAAGGCGCCGCCGCCGGTTGCGATCACCCGCGGGCGCTCTTCCAGAAGGCGGGCGAGCACCCTGCGCTCTCCGCGCCGGAATTCGGCCTCGCCATACAGGCGGAAAATCTCGGGCACCGGCAGGCCGGCGGCTTTTTCGATCTCGGTGTCGGCGTCGACGAAATCGATGCCGAGACGCTGGGCGAGCCTGCGGCCGACACTGCTCTTGCCCACGCCCATCAACCCGACCAGGACGATGGAGCGGTCGATCATCCGGCGATCAAAGGCCGGGGCGGTTCCTGTCGCATCATCGCCGGCGGCGTCGTCTGCCGATATCGGGCTGTCGATGGCGGATGGCTGGTCGTCGTCGGTCAAAGCGGTGAACCGGACTCTGCTGTGGCGGGGCCGTCCCCCGGATGCGGGCCCGGTGCCGCAGCCCCTGGAACGGGAGCGACAGACCGGCGTGCGGCGAATGGTGCGGTGCGCAACCGTTGAAACCATCCGACCGAACCGATAGGCTTCGGGCGACGGCGCCCGACCCGGCCAGAAATAAAGCACAGGTCCGGCAGTCGCGGCAATCGTGCAGGCCGGAGGACCACCGATGTTTCCGGCAGTTGCGAACCCCCGATGCGAGGCGCAGGCGTGCTGATCCGCTTTATCCTGATCATTCTCCTCGTTGCCGTTCTGGGCGGCGGGGCCTTCCTCATGACCTTCGACATGCCGGCGCCGGTGCGCACGGTCGAGAAGGTCGTGCCCAATGACAAACTGCTCCGCTGACCGGAGCGATCCGACACGACGACGCCCGCCGGTGAGCGCATCGGCCGGGCGGCCGCTCGGTGTCGTGCTGGCGCTGGTGCTGGCGGCGGCCTCCGCCTCGGCCATGGCCCAGCCTCTCCGGCTTGTGCCTGACGAGCCGCAGGCGGAAGAGCCGCGGCCGCGCTCCGTCGTTCCGGCGCCGGGGGTTCAGGTCCGTCCGCCTGTCCAGCCGGCGCCGCGCCTGACGCCGCCGCCGCCGCCACCGACGGCACCGCGGATCCAGGTGACGCCCGATCAGCTGCGGCCGGCACCGCCGCCTCCTCCGCCGCCGCCGCCTCCTCCGCCGCCGCCGCCTCCTCCACCCCCGCCCCCGCCTCAGGTGACGGAGGACGAGGCGGCGGCATCGGATGCAGAGGATGTGCCGGCAGATCTCTGGCAGGGCAGTACGGCGGCACGGATCGATGCCGCCCTTGCGGCGCTTGGCGGTACCGCACCCTGGCCGACGGCGCGCGAGATGCTGCGCGATCTGCTCGCGACCGACGGTCCGGCGCCGGCCGGAGAGGATGCCGGCGCCTTTGCCGATCGTCGGGCGACGGCGCTGCTCATGCTGGGCGACCCTGCGGCCGCGGTCGACGTGGCCGACGAGGCCGGCCGTCGGCCATCCTCCGATGCTCTGTTCCTGTCGGGCGAAGAACAGCGTGCCTGTGCCGCGGCCCTTCCCGGGCCCTCGGGTACGGCCACGGGGACGGAGGCTGCACCCGCCGCAGCGGATGTTCTGGCCTGCCGTCTGTTTGCGGCTGCCGACGGCACGGCCACGGCCGAACTGGTGTCGACCGGACAGCCGGTTGCAGGTGTGATCGCCCGTGCGGCCGCCGCCCCCGGGCCGGTTGCGATCGACGGTCTGGATCCGGCGGTCCTGACGGCGGCCGATCTGGCGGTGCTTGCCCGGCGGGGTATCGAGCCGGAGGCGACGGCCGACGCCGTGACCGAGTTTGCCGCCGGCCTGAATGACGCCGGGCTGTCGCGGCTGGTGATGAGCGGCGCGATCACGCCGTTCCATCGCCTGGTGCTGGCCGAAGCGGCCGCCACGCGCGGCTTGCTCGCCGGTGAACGTCTGGCCGGTGCCTGGTTGGCGGCAGCGGCGGCCGAGCGCAGTGCCGCCCTGTCGGGCAACGGCCGGGCGGGCGAATCCCGGCCCGAGCGGCGCCGGGCACGGCTGTTCGCAACGGCGGCCGCCGAACGCAATCCGGGTGCGCGGCTCTATGGCGTCGCCACCCTGGTCAAGGCGGCGGCAGAGGCCGACCCGCTGCTGACGGCGACCGCTGCCGCGGCCGTGGCGCCGCTGCTGGACCCTGCGGCCATTCGCGGGCTCGACCCGGACAGCCGCATCATGGCCGCGCGGATCGCGATCGCCGGCGGGGCGGTCGATGCCGCTGCGGCGATGCTGGGGGTTCCGGAAAACCGCCCGGACGCGCTGAGCACGGCGATCGCGGCCGATCCGGAGCTGACGGCGCTGTCTCTCGTCGCCTTTCAGGAGCCATCGGCGGTGCTCGGCCGCGAGGCGCGCACGGTGGATATCGGCACCTGGCTCGCCGGGCTTGCCGGGCCGGCGCGGGAAGTGGCGACCGCCGCGATCGGCCTGTTCTCCCCCGAGGCCCTGCCATCTCCCGATCCGGCGGCGCCAGCCGTAGAGGATGCCGTGGCACCGGTGCCGGCCGTCTGGTTCGCCCTCCGGGCGGCGGCCGATGCCGGCCGGCTGGGGGAGACGGCGGCGCTGTCGCTGGTTCTGCTTGAAGCCCGGCCCGAGATCGGCGCGATCGGCCTTGCCACGGCACTGGAAGGTTTCCGCCTTGCGGGTTTCGACGACGAGTCCCGCCGGCTTGCGGTCGAGATGATGATCGCGGCCGGCGTGGTTTCGGGGCTGGCGCCGGGTGTCTGAGACATCGGAGGTGCCGCCACCCGAGCCGCTGCCTGCCGACCGGCGCGCGATCGAGGCCTTCCTTGAAATGCTGGGGGCAGAGGGTGGGCTTGCCGACAACACCCTCGTCGCCTATGCCACGGATCTGGACGACGCCGCCCGGGTCTTGAGTGCGGATGGCGGGCTGGTCGCCGCCGCGGCCGATGCGCTTGCCCGCTATCTGGCGGTGCTGGAGGCGCGCGGGCTGACGGCCGAGACCCAGGCACGGCGGCTGTCGGCCCTGCGCCGCTTTTTCCGTTTTCTGGCGAGCGAGGGCCGCCGTCCCGATCAGCCGACCGACCGGCTGGATGCGCCGCGCCGGCGCCGGCCGCTGCCCAAACTGCTGTCGGAAGACGAGGTCGACCGGCTGATCGCGGCGGCCCATGCCATGCCCGGCCCCGACGGTCGCCGGCTGGCGGCGATCGTGGAACTGCTTTATGCCTCGGGCCTGCGGGTCACGGAGCTGGTTACCCTGCCGGCGGCGGCGCTCGCCCGCGATCCGCAGGTGCTGATGGTGCGCGGCAAGGGCGGCCGCGACCGGCTGGTGCCGCTCGGCGCGCCGGCCAGGGCGGCGGCACGGGCCTATCTGGAGGTGCGGGGCAGCTTCCTGCCGCCGGACCGCACGGCCCAGGGTTTTCTGTTCCCGTCACGTGCCGCAGAAGGCCATCTCACCCGTCAGCGGGTGGGGCAGCTGCTGAAGCTTCTGGCGCTTGGGGCCGGGCTGGATCCGGCGCGGGTCTCCCCCCATGTGCTTCGCCATGCTTTCGCAAGCCATCTGCTGTCGGGCGGGGCCGACCTCCGGGTGGTGCAGCAGCTGCTCGGCCATGCCGACATCCCCACCACCCAGATCTATACCCATGTGCTGGATGCCGATCTGCGCCGGGCGATCGAACGGGCGCATCCGCTGTCGACCGCCGACCTGGCCGGCTAGAGCGCCCGCCCGATTTCTGCGGCCGCGTCGCCGACCATGCGCCCCAGCAGGGCCAGCCGGTCGTCCGAGATGCGCGCCGTCGGCCCGCTGATCGAGATGGCGGCCCGGGGGCTTCCGCCGGCACGGCCGGCCGGGACGGCCGCGGCCACGCAGCGCAGGCCCACCGACTGTTCCTCGTCGTCGAGCGCCCAGCCCTGGCTTCGGATCCGGTCCAGCTCCGGCGCGATCGTCTCCGTCCCGGCGGGGGCGGGGAGGGAACCGGCCGCGAGCAGGGCCTTGCCGACGCCGGTCGAGACCATCGGCACCCGCGCGCCCGGCCGGGCGAAGGCGCGCATCATCTCGGCACATTCGACCTGGGCCAGATAGAGCATCCGGTCATCCGAACGGATCGCGAGGTTCACGGTCTCCCCCGACCGCTCCATCAGCCGCTGCATCACCGGCCGGGCGGTCTGGACCAGATGGCGGGCGGGATCGAAGGCCTGGCCGGTGACGAAGGCTTCGGGACCGACCTGCCAGAGGCCGGTGCCGCTGTCGAACCGCGCCCAGCCGCGATTGGCCAGCGTGTTCAGCAGCCGGTGGGCTGTGGAGGCGGCAAGACCCGCACGGCGTGCTGCATCCGACAGGCCGATGCCGTCGGGCATCGCGGTGAGCACCGCCATCAGGTCCAGCGCGCGCAACACGGCCTGCACGCCGCCGGCGGTACCGGCGCCGTCGGGGCCCGGTGCCGAAGGGGTGCCTGCGGCCGAGGTGGAAGAAGGGGGCGTGGTCATGGGCTAGCCATAACATGCTTCCGCGGCGTTTTCCATAGAATGGAAAGGTCTTCCATTTTCTTGCGAGTGGTCGGGGGCTTTGTTATGGTGCACCGCGACAACGGGCGCGGCGTTTCTCCCCTCTCAAAAGCCGGGCGCCCGGACATGAACATCCGGAGAGCGAGACCCATGAGCTTCACGATCGTCAAGGAGGCGACCCCGCGCCTCAACCGCAGCGAACTCGCCGTGCCGGGTTCGAGCCCGAAATTCTTCGAGAAGGCGGCCAAGGGCCCCTCGGACGTGATCTTCCTCGATCTGGAAGATGCCGTGGCGCCGGACGACAAGGAGCAGGCGCGCAAGAACGTCATCCAGGCCCTGAACGACATCGACTGGCGCGGCAACGGCAAGACGATGAGCGTGCGCATCAACGGCCTCGATACGCATTACATGTATCGTGACGTCGTCGATGTGGTGGAGCAGGCAGGCCACAACCTCGACCTGATCATGATCCCGAAGATCGGCACCGCCGGCGACGTCTATGCGCTGGACATGCTGGTTACCCAGATCGAGCAGGCCAAGGGCATCAAGCACCGCATCGGTTTCGAGCTGATCATCGAGACCGCGCTCGGCATGGCGAACATCAACGAGATCGCCAAGGCCAGCCCGCGCCTCGAGTCGCTGCATTTCGGCGTGGCCGACTACTCTGCCTCGACCCGTGCCCGCACCACCAATATCGGCGGCGCCAACGCCGAATATGGCGTGCTGACCGAGGCCGATGCTTCGGGCAAGCGCGATTATCACTGGGGCGATCAGTGGCATTACGCCCTGTCGCGCATGGTCGTCGCCGCCCGTGCCAATGGTCTGCGCCCGATCGACGGCCCCTTCGGCGACATCTCGGACCCGGACGGCTATCGTGCCCAGGCGCTGCGGTCGGCGGCGCTCGGCTGCGAGGGCAAGTGGGCGATCCATCCGTCGCAGGTCGACATCGCCAACGAGGTGATGTCGCCGTCGGAGAAGGACGTCACCAAGGCCCGCCGTATCCTGGAAGCGATGGAGCAGGCCCAGAAGGAAGGCCGCGGTGCGGTCACCCTCGACGGCAAGCTGATCGACATCGCCTCGATCCGCCAGGCCCAGGGCATCGTCGCCAAGGCCGACCAGATCGCCGGGCGCTGAGCCTCTGCCGGCCCCGGGGCCGGGCTTCTGCGGCGGTGCCGGATCTGGCACCGCCGTTTTTTTTGGGCTAAGGTGCGGCCCGACATCGGGAAAACCGTCATTTCCGGCCGTCTCAACCCTTGCCGCCCCGGTTTCGAGGGGGCATGTATGGCCGCGACGTCCCAGCCATCAGCCGAGAGCCCTCCATGAACCATTTCCTGGATTTCGAGAAGCCGATCGCGGAACTCGAGGGGAAGATCAAGGAACTTCGCCACCTGTCGGGCGAGACCGGGGTCAATATCGTCGAGGAGGTCGGCAAGCTCGAGACCAAGGTCGACCGGCTGCTGCGCCAGATCTATGCCAAGCTCTCGCCCTGGCAGAAGACCCAGGTTGCCCGCCATCCGGAGCGACCGCATTTCAGCCACTACCTCAAGGCGCTGGTGACCGATTTCACCCCGCTGGCGGGTGACCGGGTTTTCGGCGAGGATCAGGCGGTGATCGGCGGCCTCGGCCGGATCGGCGAGCGGGCGGTGATGGTCATCGGCCAGGAAAAGGGCCATGACGTCGAAAGCCGCGTGCGCCACAATTTCGGCATGGCCCGCCCCGAGGGCTATCGCAAGGCCCAGCGCCTGATGCGCATGGCCGACCGCTTCGGCCTGCCGGTGGTGACCTTCGTCGATACCGCCGGTGCCTATCCGGGTGTCGGTGCCGAAGAGCGCGGCCAGGCAGAGGCGATTGCCCGCTCGATCGAGGTCGGCCTGGATCTGCGGGTGCCGGCGATTGCTGTGGTGATCGGCGAGGGCGGCAGTGGCGGGGCGATCGCGCTTGCGGCCGCCAACAAGGTCATGATGCTGGAGCATTCGATCTATTCGGTGATCAGCCCCGAGGGCTGCGCCTCGATCCTCTGGCGCTCGGGCGAGAATGCCAAGGATGCCGCCGAGGCGCTGAAGCTCACCGCACAGGATCTGTTCCGCCTGAAGCTGATCGACCAGATCATCGACGAGCCGATGGGCGGTGCCCATCGCGACCCGGCCGCGGCCATGGCCACCGTCGGCCGTGCGATCGAGGCGGCGCTTGCCGATCTGGAGACGAAGAGCGGCGACGAGCTGCGCAATCTGCGCCGCGACAAGTTCATCGCCATGGGCCGCGATCTCGATTGAGCACGCGTCTGGTCCCCGGCGACTGGGTCGATCCCGCGACCGGCGCGCCGCTGGGCGAAGCCACCCTGCTCGACCGGATCGGGCGGGGGAGGGTGGTGCTTGCCGGGGAGCGTCATGACGATGCCGCCATCCATCACTGGCAGGCCTATGTCGCCCGCCTGCTCCACGATCGCCATGGCTGTGATCGCGCCGGCCGGATGGCGGTGGGATTCGAGATGTTTCCCACCCGCGTCCAGCCGGTACTTGATGCCTGGACTCGCGGCGCGATCTCCAGCCTGGAAGCGTTTCTTGATGCCGTAGACTGGAAGGCGGTCTGGGGGTTCGATCCGGAACTCTATCTGCCGCTGATCCGCTTCTGCCGCCGGCCGGGTGTCCGGATGCTGGCGCTCAACTGTCCCCGCGATCTGGTGCGGCAGGTGGGGCGCGAGGGATGGGATGCCGCGGCAGAGCGCGCCGCGGCCGAAGGCATTTCCCGTCCGGCACCGGCCTCCGACGCCTATCGGCGCCAGCTCGCCGCCATGACCGGTCGTGCCATGGCCGATCCGGCCGGGGATCCCGAAGCCGCCCGGCGCTTCGATCGCTTCGTCATGGCCCAGCAGGTCTGGGACCGGGCCTTCGCCTGCGGCATAACGCGGGCCCTGACGGATGCGGAACCGCCGGCGGTGGTGCTCGGCATCATCGGGCGTGGCCATATGGCCTTCGGCAACGGCACGCCCCATCAGCTGGCCGATCTCGGCATCCATGACACCGCGGTTCTGATGACCGGATCTGCAGAGGACCCGTTTGCCCTCGTGCCGGGCGCGGCGGACGCGGTCTGGCGCTTCGACGCCTGATCCGGCTCTGTCGGATGTGCCGTCCGCCCGCGGATGGCGGCGGTCGCGATTGCGGGTGACATCTTGCGGTGGTTTTAACCATCGCCGAGGTGTTCCCCATGCCCTCCGCTTCCTCCACACTCGATGGCAGGGCCTGGGTGCTGCTGCTCACCCTCGCCAGCCTCTGGGGCGGATCTTTTCTCTTTGTCGGCGTCGCGGTGCGCGAGGTCGGGCCGGTGACCGTTGCAGCGTTGCGGGTGGGCCTGGCGCTGCCGGTGCTTGTCCTGCTGGCCCTGCCCGCGCTCCGCAGGCTCCGTCGCCGTGACCTGCCGATCGGCGCGCTGATCGTGATGGGGCTGCTCAACAACGTTCTGCCCTTCGCCCTCACCGCCTGGGCCCAGACCCGAATGACCAGCGGCATGGCGGCGACGGTCAATGCCACCACCCCTTTCCTCACCATCCTGGTCGCCCCGCTGTTCGGTCTGATCGAGGCGCGGGGGCGTCAGCGGCTGGGCGGCATCCTGTGCGGCATTGCCGGCGTGGCGCTTGCGGTGCGGCCCTGGGACGGCGCTGCCGGCGCCGATCCGGCGGGGGTTGCTGCCGGCGTGCTGGCGGCACTCTCCTACGCACTGGCCGCCGCGCATGCGCGACGCAGCGGACTGGGGGCGCTGGCGCCGGCGGTTGCCGCCCTGGGTATGGTTGCCGCCGCCACTCTGGTGCTGGTGCCGGCAGCCATGATGATCGAAACGCCGGTCGCCGATCTCGCCGCTGCCGGTAGCGCCGCCCGGATTGCCATTCCCGCCGTCGCCCTGATCGGGACCGCTGCGGCCTATCCGGTCTATTTCCGCCTGCTGGCGCTGGCAGGGCCAGCCAATCTGCTGCTCGTCACCCTGCTGATGCCGATGATCGCCATTCTGGCGGGGGCCGTGGTGCTGGGAGAGGTCGTCGCCCCGGTCATGCCGGTCGGGCTGGCGCTGGTCGCGCTCGGCCTCGCCATGGTGGACGGGCGGCTCTTTCAACGCAAACGCCCGCGGCATCGCTGATGCTGCGGGCGTCCGGCGGGGCGTCGCAGGCGGGCTGGTCTCAGACCAGCCGGCCGTGGCAGTGCTTGAACTTCTTGCCGGAGCCGCAGGGGCAGTTGCTGTTGCGGGGCGTGCGCTCCCAGCCGGCGGGCAGGGCCTCCGGCGGCGCGTCCTCGCCCGGGGCATCGGTCACGGCGGCGGGGCCCGGCAGGCTCTCGGTGGTCGGCTGCATCGGCCGCTCGGCGTCCTGCGGCTGGGGGGTGCCGGCCATGCGGATCTCCAGATGCGACAGCACCTGGGTCACGGTCTCGCGCATGCGATCGAGCATCGCCTCGAACAGCGAGAAGGCCTCGCGCTTGTACTCGTTCAGCGGATCCTTCTGCGCATAGGCGCGCAGCACGATGCCCTGGCGGAGATAGTCCAGCTGGAGCAGATGCTCCTTCCAATGGTGGTCGATGATCTGGAGCAGCAGGCTCTTCTCGACCCGGTGCATGGTCTCGGCGCCATAGGCCTCGATCTTCTGCGCCATCACCGCGTCCGACGCCTCGGTGATCCGCTCGCGCAGAATGTCGGGGTCGATGCCTTCCTCGGCTGCCCAGTCCTTGATCGGCAGCTCGACCGCCAGCACCTTGCGGCAGCGTTCGGCCAACTCGTCCACATTCCACTGCTCGGGATACGACTTCTCGGGCGCGTATTCCGAGACGATCTCGCCGATGACCTCGTGGCGCATCGACAGCACGGTGTCGTCGACGCGCTCGGCATTCATCATCTCGCGACGCTGCTCGTAGACGACCTTGCGCTGGTCGTTCATCACGTCGTCATAGCGCAGCAGGTTCTTGCGGATGTCGAAATTGCGGGCTTCGACCTTCTGCTGGGCCTTTTCAAGCGCCTTGTTGATCCAGGGATGGGTGATCGCCTCACCCTCTTCCAGACCCAGGCGCTTCAGCATGCCGTCGATGCGCTCCGAGCCGAAGATGCGCATCAGGTCGTCTTCGAGCGAGACGAAGAATTTCGAGGCACCCGGATCGCCCTGACGTCCCGAGCGGCCGCGGAGCTGGTTGTCGATGCGCCGGCTTTCATGGCGCTCCGAGCCGATGACGTAGAGGCCACCGGCCGCCATCACCTTCGCCTTGGCCTCTTCAAGCTGGGCTGCGATCTCGGCGGTGCGGCGAGCACGCTCGGCCTCGTCGGTGACGTCGGCCAGTTCGACCTCCACCCGCATCTCCAGATTGCCGCCGAGCTGAATGTCCGTACCGCGACCGGCCATGTTGGTCGCGATGGTCACGGCACCCGGCCTGCCTGCCTGGGCGACGATCTGGGCTTCCTGCTCGTGATAGCGGGCATTCAGCACCTGGTGGGGCACGCCCGCCTCGGTGAACAGCCGCGAGATCAGCTCGGACTTCTCAATCGAGACCGTGCCGATCAGCACCGGCTGGCCCTTGGCCGAGGCCTGCTTCACCTCGGTGACGATCGCCTGGATCTTCTCGCGCTCGGTCCGGTAGACCTCGTCGTCGGCATCCTTGCGCTGCACCGGCCGGTTGGTCGGGATGGCGACGACTTCGAGCTTGTAGATCTCGCCGAACTCGCCCGCTTCGGTCAGCGCCGTGCCGGTCATGCCCGACAGCTTCGGGTAGAGGCGGAAATAGTTCTGGAAGGTGATCGAAGCGAGCGTCTGGTTCTCGTTCTGGATCGTCACCCGCTCCTTCGCCTCGAGGGCCTGATGCAGCCCTTCGGAATAGCGGCGTCCGTCCATCATGCGGCCGGTGAACTCGTCGATGATGATGACCTTGTCATCCTTGACGATGTAGTCCACGTCGCGGGTGAACAGCTTGTGGGCGCGCAGCGCCTGGTTCACGTGATGGACGATGGCGACGTTCTCGACGTCGTAGAGCCCGCCCTGGATCAGCCCGGCCTCGCGCAGCCCGTTCTCGATCCGCTCCTGGCCGGCTTCGGTCAGGATCACCGTGCGCTGCTTCTCGTCCTTCTCGAAATCTTCCTCGCCCAGGCCGGGGATGAAGGTGTCGACCAGGCGGTACAGGTCGGAATTGTCCTCGGTGGGGCCCGAGATGATCAGCGGCGTGCGCGCTTCGTCGATCAGGATGCTGTCGACCTCGTCCACGACCGCGAAGTTGAACGGCCGCTGGACCATCTGCTCCAGACCGTACTTCATGTTGTCGCGCAGATAGTCGAAGCCGAACTCGTTATTGGTACCGTAGGTGATGTCCGCGGCATAGGCGAGGCGGCGGGAATGATCGTCCATGCCGGGCAGGATCACGCCGACCGTCAGGCCGAGGAAACGATGGACCTGACCCATCCAGTGCGAGTCGCGCCGGGCCAGATAATCGTTCACCGTCACGACGTGGACGCCCTTGCCCTCGATCGCGTTCAGATAGGCGGCGAGCGTCGAGACCAGGGTCTTGCCTTCGCCGGTCTTCATCTCGGCGATCTTGCCCTGGTGCAGAACCATGCCGCCGATCAGCTGGACGTCGAAATGCCGCTGACCCAGAACCCGCCGCGCGGCCTCGCGCACGGTTGCAAAAGCGTCCACCAGAATGGAGTCGAGCGTCTCACCCTTGGCGAGACGCTCGCGGAACTGGTCGGTGCGTGCGCGCAGCGCCTCATCGTCGAGGGCCTGAACCTCGGGCTCCTTGGCGTTGATGGCCTGCACCGCCCGCTGGAGCGACTTCACCGTCCGATCGTTGGCGGTTCCGAAAACCCGCCGGGCAAGAGCGCCGAACATGTAATCCCCTGACCTGCTCCACGAAACACGCGAGACCGTCCGGACCGGAGCATGCGGGGTGCGGACGGCGACGTCATCATGCGCGCGACAGACCATGGATGCGAGCGGAACCCGCCTCCACGGACGTTCCTCAAATAAGGGGTCGTGGGTGCCCTGTCAATCACGCGGGGTTCCCGGCCCGCGCTTCGCCGCCGATGGCGCTGCACGCTTGCAAGGTCATGGGTTTTCGGCACTTGTGATCAGCGTGGGCCTGTGCATCATGAGCGTCCTGATCTGCTGGCGGCGAAGTCGTCGGCAGGCGTCCTGACGGGCCGGCGACCTCTGCCCGATCCCCGCGCCCCGACCGACCCTTAGGGAGACTGTCCGCATGCTCATCCGCAGCGCGCGCCGGCCGATCACCGCCGCCCTCGCCGCCCTGCTTCTCGCCTCGGTCACCCATGTTTCGGCGCTGCGCGCTGAAGAGGCGAAGCCCGCAGCCGACGATCCGGTGGTTGCCCTCGTCGACGGGGCCGAGATCCATCGCTCGGACGTGGTCGCGGCGTACGAAACCCTGCCGCCGCCCTACCGTTCGCTGCCCTTTGCGCAGCTTTACGATACGCTGCTCGACAATGTGATCAGCAGCCGGCTGATGGTCGAAGCCGCCCGCAAGCAGGGTCTGGAAGAGGATGCCGAGGTCAAGACCCGCATCCAGCGTGCCGCCGACCGGGTGCTGACCGAATCCTATCTGACCAAGCTGATCGACGACGCGGTCACCGAGGATGCGCTGAAGGCCGAGTATGAGGCCTTCAAGAAGGACTTCCAGCCCGAGGACGAGGTCCACGCCCGCCATATCCTGGTGGCGACCGAAGACGAAGCCAAGGCGATCAAGGCCGAGCTCGACAAGGGTGCGGATTTCGCCAAGCTCGCGTCCGAGAAGTCGACGGATCCCGGTGCCGCCAATGGTGGCGATCTGGGCTTCTTCACCGCCGACCGGATGGTGAAGCCCTTCGCCGATGCGGCCTTCGCGATGAAGCCCGGCGAGATTTCGGATCCGGTCCAGACCCAGTTCGGCTGGCACGTGATCAAGCTGGAAGAGCGCCGCAAGCAGCCGGTTCCCGCCTTCGACGAGAAGAAGCAGGAGCTGGAGATGGAGCTGCAGCGCAAGACCGTCGATCAGACGCTCGAGGCGCTGCGCAAGGATGCGAAGATCGAGCGCGTCGAGGAAGCGGCCCCCGCGGCTGCCGCCCCGGCCGCCGGAGCGCCCGCATCCGAGGCGCCCGCCTCCCAGACCCCGGCCGCGAAGCCCCAGGGCTGACGCGCGCCATCTTCAGTCTGCCGATCCACACGGCGGGGGATGACATCATCCTCCGCCGTCATACCGTCCGGAGAGATTGCCCATGAGCGCCAAGACGTCGCCGCTGGCCCCTGCCGCCTTCCCCGATCTGCCCCAGGTTGCGGGGGTCCGTCTCGCCACCGGCATGACCGGTCTGCGCTACAAGGGCCGCGACGACCTGCTCTGGGCGGAATTCGCCCCCGGCACGGTCGTGGCCGGGTGCTTCACCACCTCGGCCACCCGTGCAGCACCGGTGCGCTGGTGCGAAACGGCGCTGGCCGGCGGCCGTGCCCGGGCGCTGGTGGTGAATGCCGGCAATGCCAATGCCTTCACCGGCCCGACCGGCGCCCGTGCGGTTGCAGCCGAGGTCGACGGTGCCGCAGCCGTCCTGGGTTGTGCCCGCGAAGAGGTCTTCGTGGCCTCGACCGGTGTGATCGGCGTGCCGCTCGACCCGAAGCCGATCGTCGACATGATGGCCGATCTGTCGGGCCGGGCCAGCGATGCGGCCGATGCCTGGGCGCCGGCCGCGAAGTCGATCATGACCACCGACACCTTCCCGAAGGGGGCCTCGGCCACCGTCACCATCGGCGGCCGCAGCGTCACCGTGGTGGGCTTCGCCAAAGGCTCGGGCATGATCGCCCCCAACATGGCGACCATGCTGGGCTTCGTCTTCACCGATGCCGCGATCGGCGCGACGCTGGCGCAGCGCCTGCTTGCCCGCGGCGTCGATCGCTCGTTCAACGCCATCACGGTCGATGGCGACACCTCGACCAATGACTGCGTGATGCTGTTCGCGACCGGCGCTGCGGGCAACCCCTTGCTGGCCGAAGAGGATGCCGACGGTGCGGCCTTCGCCGAGGCGCTGGAAGCCGTGCTGTCGGATCTGGCCCGTCAGGTGGTGCGCGACGGCGAGGGGGCGACCAAGTTCGTCACCCTCAAGATCACCGGCGCCGAGGATGACGGCGCCGCCCGCCGCATCGGCCTGACCGTCGCCAACTCGCCCCTGGTCAAGACCGCCATTGCCGGTTCCGACGCCAATTGGGGTCGCATCGTGGCGGCGCTCGGCCGGTCGGGTGAACGGGTGGCCGAGGACCGGCTGCGCATTCATATCGGCGGCGTGCTGGTCGCCGAGAACGGCGCGGTTCATCCCGATTATGACGAGAAGGCCTATGTCGCCGGCTATATGAAGGGGCAGGAGATCGACATCGCGGTCGATGTCGGTGTGGGCGAGGGCGTGGCTACGGTCTGGACCTGCGACCTGACCCACGGCTATATCGACATCAATGCCGACTACCGGAGCTGAGCGGCATGGCGGCGACCGACACGGCCGGTGACGAGGAACTCTATGGCTGTGCCGCGGCACCGGCCTTGCCGGCCGGTCCGGCGAAGCTGCTCCTGGTTGTGGCGGTCGCACTTCTCGATGTCGACAACCGGGTGCTGATCGCCAAACGCCCCGAAGGCAAGGCGATGGCCGGGCTTTGGGAGTTTCCCGGCGGCAAGGTGGCCCCGGGAGAGCGGCCCGAGGCGGCGCTGGTGCGCGAGCTGCACGAGGAGCTGGGTATCGACACCAGCACCTCGTGTCTGGCGCCGGCCACGTTCGCGAGCCACGCCTATCCGGATTTCCACCTGCTGATGCCGGTCTATGTCTGCCGGCAATGGCGCGGTACCCCCACCCCGCGCGAAGGCCAGGAACTCGCCTGGGTGCGGATCTCGAAGCTGCGGGACTATCCGATGCCGCCGGCCGATCTGCCGCTGATCGCGATGCTCCGCGACATGATCGGCGGCTGACGCCTCAGCTCACGTCGCCTTTTTGGCCCGGCACCTCTGCCCTCAACCGCGCCAGCATGTCGCTCATTGCCGTATCGGCGGTGCCGCGGCGGCGCGGCTGCGGCTGGCCCGCTGCCTTCTTCCAGCCGGCGAGGTGGATCAGATCCAGTGTCGCCGGCACCCGCCCATCGGGGCGGGCGAAGCGCTCCACATAGATCTCCATCGCCCGCATCAGGGTCGCCCGCTTCAGCGGCGCGCGACGACGATCGTGGAGCACGTTGGTGGCGCCGATCATCCGCAGCTCGGCCAGAAGCTTCAGCGGATGGGCATAGGTCAGTGTGATGGTGTCGACATCGACCACCGGCAGCTGAAAGCCCGCCCGCTGCATCAGCCCGGCCGCATCGCGCAGCTCGGCAAAGGGCGAGACCCGGGGCGACAGCCCGCCGTCGATCTCGATCTCGGCCGCGGTCAGCGCCTCGCGCAGCTCCTTCAGGCTGGAACCGCCGGCGATCGCGCCCAGAAACAGCCCGTCGGGCTTCAGCGACCGCTCGATCTGGATCAGCGCGCCCGGCAGATCATTGGTCCAGTGCAGCGAGAACAGGCCCAGCACCAGATCCATCGAGCCGTCGGCAATCGGCAGCAGTTCTTCATCCGCCACCACCACGGGCCCCGCATCGGCAGCGGCCATGGCCGGGGACAGGTCCAGTCCGATCAGGGTTTCGATACCCCGCCGGCCCTGGAAGATGTCGCGGCTGGCACCATCGCGGGAGCCGATCATCAGCGCCCGCGGGAAATCCCGCAGCACGTCGTCCAGCCGTTCGGCCAGACGCTCGGCGACTTCACGAAGCAGGAAGCCGTGATCGCCGCCGGCGCGGGCGGCGCGATCGCGCCGGCGGCGCAGGAGCGCACGGTCGAACAGGCGGATGGGATCGGTCATGGCCGCTATATGGCACGGCCGGCCGCCTGCGGCAACAGCCCGTACCGGATGAGACTTGCACGCGCATGTCCCGGCCATCATGATCGCATGGCGACAGATTGTCAGGGGGAGGTGACGTCGTGGTCGAGGATGCGGTCGATGGCGGCATGCGGCCGGCTGCGGCCCTGGTCCGCCGGATGGCCGGTCTGCTGGCCGGTGTCGGGCGGGTGTTGCTGGATGCGGCCCTGCCGCCGCTCTGCGGGTTGTGCCGTGCACCGGTGGACCGCCCGGGGTTGTGCGGTGCCTGCTGGTCCGGGCTGGTCTTCGTCACCGGCCCGGTCTGTGACCGCTGCGGCGTGCCGCTGCCATCGGATCCGGGCGGCCCGGCCGTCTGCGGCGGCTGTGCGGCGAAGCCTCCGGCCTTTGCCATGGCCCGGGCGCCGCTGATCTACGAGGGAACCTCGAAACGTCTGGTGCTGGCGCTGAAGCACGGCGATGCCGGGCATCTGGCGCCGATGCTGGGCCGGCTGATGGCGCCGGTGGCGCGGGGGTTGGGCCCGGTCGATCTGGTGGTGCCGGTGCCACTGCACTGGCGTCGACGGCTGAAGCGTCGCGACAATCAGTCCGCCGTGCTGGCGCGGGCGCTGGCCGGCGAGCTGGGGCTGGCCCACGAGCCCAGGCTGCTGCGCCGGGCGCGGTTCACGGCATCCCAGGGCAGCAAGGGGCGCGAGGCACGGGCCCGCAACGTCGCCGGTGCCATGCGGGTACCGGCCGGAACAGCCTTGCGGTCGCGGCTGGCGGGGGCCCGGGTGCTGCTGGTCGATGACGTGCTGACCACCGGCGCCACCGCCGAGGCTTGCGGCCGTGCCCTGATCCGTGCCGGGGCCGCCGCTGTGGTGGTCATCGCGGCGGCCCGGGTGCCGGCCCCCGGCGACGGGATCCGACACATGGTGGATCCTGCAACGCTGCTGGCCGAGGGAGAGGCATCCGAGAGGCTTTGAGACGGCGCGATCCTCCCTATATCATTGGAACGTTTCCAATGGTCGCGGGCGCCGCTGCGCCCGGGGCTTCCCGTCCACCAGCCGAAGGGATCCGAGGTTCATCGTGGCCGAGGTCATCATCTATTCGACGCCGATCTGCCCCTATTGCGCGCGCGCCAAGGCGCTGCTGGAGCGGAAGGGCGTGAGCTACACCGATATCGACGTCTATGGCGACCGGTCGCTCCGTGCGGAAATGACCGAGAAGGCCGGCGGGCGGACCAGCGTGCCGCAGATCTTCATCGACGGCGCCCATGTCGGCGGCTGTGACGATCTTTATGCGCTGGAGCGTGCCGGCAAACTGGATCCGATGCTGGGGGCGGCGTGATCACCCGCGTCGCCTGCATCCAGACCACGGCAACGCCAGACATGGCGGCGGGGCTGGACCGGATCGCGGGTTTCGTCGCCGATGCGGCGGGCCAGGGCGCGCGGCTGGTGATGCTGCCCGAGATGTCGGCAATGCTGGCCCCCGGCCCCGAGCAACGCGCGGCCGCCCTGGCCGAAGCGGAGCATCCGGCGGTGGCGGCCTTTGCGCGCATGGCGCGGGAGGCGGGGATCTGGCTGCATTGCGGATCGATCGCGGTCGGCGCACCGGCCGCAGGCGACGACCGGCTCGCCAACCGGACGCTGGTCTTCGACCAGAACGGGGTGATCGTTGCCCGTTATGACAAGATCCACCTCTTCGACGTCGGCGATCTGGCCGACGGCCAGAGCTATCGCGAAAGCGACCGCTACCGTCCGGGCGATCAGGCCAGGGTGATCGACACCCCCGCCGGCCGGATGGGGCTCAGCATCTGCTACGACCTGCGCTTTCCCCATCTCTATCAGGCGCTGGCCGATGCCGGGGCAAGCGTGCTCGCCATTCCTGCGGCCTTCACGGTGCCGACCGGCCGGGCCCATTGGCATGCGCTGATGCGGGCACGGGCGATCGAGACCGGCTGCTGGGTGATGGCCCCTGCCCAGGCGGGCGAGCATTATCCCGGCCGCCGTACCTATGGTCACAGCCTGATCGTCTCGCCCTGGGGCGAGGTGGTGGCAGAGGCCGATGGGGAGAGCGAAGGCGTGATCCTGGCCGATCTGGATACCGATGCGGTGACGGCGGCGCGGAGCAAAGTGCCCTCGCTTGCCAACCGGCGCAGCTTCACCGGCCCCTGACCCGGGGCCGGCGTCAGCGAGTGGTCAGGCGGCGAGCATCGCCGCCAGCACCGGTGCCATCAGCACGTTGAACAATCCTGCCAGCACCATCACCAGGCCGGCGATCGAGCCTTCCTCGGTGCCGATCTGATGTGCCTTGGCGACGCCGGCGCCATGGGCGCCCATGCCGAACAGCGCACCGCGGGCAAGGCTGGAGCGGAGCGGCAGCCAGGTCAGCATGATCTCGCCGATGGCGGCACCACAGACGCCGGTCAGGATCACGAAGACTGCCGTCAGATCGGGCAGGCCGCCGATATCGTCGGACACCGCCATGGCGAAGGGCATGGTCACCGAGCGCGGCATCAGGCTGCGCGCCAGCTGGTCCGACAGGCCCAGCAGATGGGCCATGCCCCAGGCGCTGGCCATGGCGATCCCACTGCCGATGACCACGCCCAGCGTCAGGATCGGCCAGTAGCGGCGGATCACGGCCCGCCGTTCCCAGATCGGCAGGGCGAAGGCCACGGTGGCAGGGCCGACCATGATCGTCAGCCAGTGGCTGCCGCGGTTGTAGTCGCCATATCCCGCCTGCATGATGGTGGCGAGCAGGATCAGCAGGGCGGGGGTGACCAGCAGTGGCGAACTCCACCAGCGCGGCCGGATGCGGTTCAGGGCGCGGGCGCCGATATAGAAGGCGATGGTGGCGGCCGGCCAGAAGAGCAGGGTCGCCGGATCCTCAGGCAGGGTCATGGCGCGTCCTCAGGCGAAAGAAGAGTTCGACGGTCAGCGCCGTCGACACCATCACCATCAGCGTGCCGGTCATGATCACGGCCAGCAGCTTCAGGCCCAGCGTGCCCAGGAATTCGTGATGGTCGAGCACGGCCATCACCGCGGGCACGAAGAACAGCAGCATCTCGGCCAGCAGCCATTTTGCGCCCCGGCCCAGGCTGTCGGGCCGGATGCGATGGGTGGCGAGCAGAACCAGCACCGCGGCCATGCCCAGAATGCCGCCCGGCACCGGCAGCGCCAGTTGGCGCACCGCAGTCTCGCCCACGGCCCAGAAACCGGCCAGCAGCGTGATCTGCACCAGGCGGTTGCGGTGGAGCGTATGACGGATGGCGGCGGCGAGACGCTGGCGGCGCATGGGACGGACCCTCCATGGGTTTACGAGGGACAGTCTATGCTGCATTGCGGCATGGCGAAAATGAATTGATTGCATCTTAAAGATGCGTATAAGGAATGCCCATGGAACTGCGCACGCTCAGAGCATTCGTCGAGGTGGTCCGCCAGGGAGGTTTCTCCCAGGCGGCCAAGGTCGTGAACACCACCCAGCCGACCATCAGCAAGGCGGTCAGGCAGCTGGAGGACGATCTGGGCACGCCGCTGCTCGACCGGGTCGGCCATCGCAGCGAGCTGACCGAGGCCGGGCGGATCGTCTATCGCCGCGCCCTGTCGATGCTGGCCGAACGCGACGACATGATCGCCGAACTGGACGAGCTGCGCGGGCTGAAGCGCGGCACGCTCCGTCTGGGGCTGCCGCCGCTCGGCTCCGCCACGCTGTTCGCGCCGCTCTTCGCAATCTTCCGCAGCCGTTATCCGGGCATCGACATCGGGCTTGTGGAGCATGGCAGCAAGCGGCTGGAAGAGGTGCTGCTGGCGGGTGAGGTCGACATGGCGGCGTCCCTGCTGCCGGTCTCGGAAGAATTCGACTGGCAGGCCATCCGCGCCGAGCCCCTGACGGCGCTGCTCGCCCTCGACCATCCACTGGCCGAGGCGCCCAGGATCGACCTGTCCATGCTGGCCGAGCACCCGCTGATCCTGTTCGAAAGCGGCTTTGCGCTGAACAAGATCATTCTGGATGCCTGCCGTCGCCATGGCTTCCGCCCCAACATCGCCGCGCGCAGTGGCCAGATCGATTTCATCGTCGAACTGGCGGCGGCTGGCCTCGGCATCGCCTTCCTGCCGCGGATGATCGCCGAGCAGCGCCGTCATGCGGCGGTGCGTCTGGTGCCGCTCGACGATCCGGAAGCGCAGTGGCACATGGCCCTGATCTGGCGCCGTGGCGGCTATCTCTCCCATGCGGCGCGGGCCTGGCTGGCGCTGACCCGCGAGGTCCACGGCCACGGCTGACAGCATGCCGGCCGGGCATGGGTCATATTCAAACAATTCATTTTAAACCGGCCTTGCTGCGGCGCACTGTGAACGGCCCGGGTGCAGGCGACAAGCCGCCCCAGACCCACAGGAAGACCAAAGCCTATGGCCCGCCGCCTGTCCCTGCCGCCGCCCCTGATCGCGCTGGCGATCGCGTCTTTCGGCATCGGCACCACCGAATTCGTCATCATGGGCCTGCTGCCCGATGTCGCCCGTGATCTGGGGGTCGACATTCCGGCTGCCGGGCTGCTGGTGACCGGCTATGCCCTGGGCGTGACTTTCGGAGCGCCGGTGCTGGCGATTTCGACCGCGCGGCTGGAGCGGCGCACGGCGCTGCTGCTGCTGATCGGCATCTTCATTCTGGGCAATCTGCTCTGCGCGATCGCGCCCGATTATGCGCTGCTGATGGCGGCGCGGGTGGTGACGGCCTTCTGCCATGGTGCCTTCTTCGGCCTGGGTGCCGTGGTCGCGGCCCAGGTGGTGGCACCCGAGAAGCGGGCGCAGGCGATCGCAATCATGTTCTCGGGCCTTACCCTCGCCAATGTCCTGGGGGTGCCTTTCGGTACGGCGCTGGGGCAGGCGTTGGGCTGGCGCGCGACCTTCTGGGCGGTGGTCGCGATCGGGGTCTTTGCGGCGGCCGGCCTTTGGGCCTGGCTGCCGCGGGGGCTGCGCATCGGCTCGGCCGGTTTCCTGGGGGAGTTGCGCAGCCTCGGCCGCGCGCAGGTGCTGCTGGCGATGGCGATCAGCGTGCTTGCCTCCGCCAGCCTGTTCAGCGTCTTCACCTATATCGTCCCCATGCTCCAGGACGTGACCGGCATCGCGCCGGGCCGGGTCACCATCGTCCTGCTGCTGCTGGGCGTGGGGCTGACGGTCGGTAATCTGATCGGCGGCCGGTTGGGCGACTGGCGGCTGATGCCGGCGGTGATCGGCCTCTTCGCCGCCGTGATGGCGGTGCTCGGTACGTTCACCATCGGCGTCCATGCTGTCGTGCCGGCCGTGATCTGCGTCATCCTGTGGGGGGCGGTGGCCTTCGCGCTGGTTTCGCCGCTGCAGATGCGGGTGGTGAACGAGGCGCGCGGCGCCCCCAACCTGGCCTCCACCCTCAACCAGGGCGCCTTCAATCTGGGCAATGCCATCGGCGCCTGGGCCGGGGGCGTCGCCATCACTCATGGCCTGCCCTATGCCCAGATCCCCTGGATCGGGGTGGGGCTGGCTGCGGCCGGCATGGGGCTTGCGGCGGTGTCGCACCGCCTGGACCGTATGCCGCTCTTGCCTGAGGACCCCGCTCGTGCCATCTAAATCGCAACGGCCCTGCAATCTGCGGGGCCGGGAGAGCGGGAGAGCGGATCGGCGGCATGATCGTCTTCGACCTAAAATGCAGCGCGGGCCATCGTTTCGAGGCCTGGTTCAGGGACAGCGACACCTTCACGGCCCAGGCCGCGGCGGGTGAAGTCGCCTGCCCGGTCTGCGGTGATCAGAAGGTCGAGAAGGCATTGATGGCCCCCCGGCTCAATGTGCGCTCGCACGCCCGCGACGAGGCCGCGCCTGTGCCGGTGCCGACGGCTGCGGCAGAGGTGCCGCCGGCACAGCCGCCTGCCCCGGCCGATCCGGCCACCGAGCGGCTGATGGCCGTTCAGGGCGAGGTGATGAAGCGGCTGCGCGAGATCCGCCGAGAGGTGGAGGCGAATTGCGACTTCGTTGGCGACCGCTTCGCCGAAGAGGCTCGCAGCATGCATCTGGGCGAGACCCCTGCCCGCCCGATCTACGGCCAGACCACCGAGGCCGAGGCGGAAAGCCTGCGCGAGGATGGCGTTCCCTTTGCCGCCATCCCCTGGCTGCCGCGCGAGGACGGCTGACGACTTTTGTCGGCCAATATCATGCCGGCCGTCCGTCTGCGCCCGAGGCTTCCACGGTCGGCGCCGTCGCCCGCTTCAGCCGCCGGCCCAGCACCAGCGGTAGCACCGCGACCAGGGCGGCCGCGATCCAGAGCACGATCGAGATGGTGCTCTCGAACAGGATGCCGATATCGCCGCCGCTGATGGCGAGCGCATTGCGCAGGTTCACCTCCATCACCCGGCCGAGCACGAAGCCCAGGATGATCGGCGCCATGTCGAAGCCGGTCTTGCGCAGCAGCCAGCCGGCCATGCCGATGCCCAGCATCAGCAGCACCGAGAAGGCGGAGGCGTGGGTGGAGTAGACGCCCACGATCGACAGCACCAGAATGCCCGGCACCAGCACCCAGTTGGGCACCGTCAGCACCCGGGTGAAGATCCGGACCAGCGGCAGGTTCAGGGCCAGCAGCAGGATGTTGCCGATGAAGAGCGAGGCGATGAGCCCGCCGACGATTTCCGGCCGGTCGGTCATCAGCGTCGGGCCGGGCTGGATGTTGTAGAGCATCAGCGCCCCCAGCATCACCGCCGTCGTGCCGGATCCGGGCACGCCCAGTGTCAGCATGGGCACGAAGGCGCCGCAGGAGGTGGCGTTGTTGGCGGCTTCCGGTGCCACCAGTCCGCGCGGATCGCCCTTGCCGAAACTGCCCTCGCGGTCCGAGATCCGCTTTTCGGTCATATAGGCGATGGCGCTGGACACCGAGGCGCCGGTACCCGGCAGCACGCCGACCACGAAGCCGATGCCGCTGGAGCGCAGCGCCGTGCCGATGCCGCGACGGATGTCGGAAAGCCGCGCAGTCATCCGCCCCAGGCCGCGGATAATTTCCGCGCCGGCCGCCTGTTTCTCCAGCAGGATCAGCGCTTCCGAGATCGAGAACAGGCCGATCACGAGGACGACGAATTCGATGCCGTCGCCGAGTTCCGGCTCGCCGAAGGTGAAACGATAGGCGCCCGAGGTGGCATCCAGCCCGATGGTCGCCAGCATCAGGCCGAGCACGCAGCCGATCAGGGTCTTCACCGGCCGGGCGCCCATCATCGAGCCCAGGGTCGCGAAGGCGAAGACCATCAGCACGAAATACTCCGCCGGGCCGAAGCCGGTGGCGAGACCGGCCAGGACCGGTGCGAACAGGGCAAGGCCGGTCGCCCCGATGATGCCGCCGGTGAACGAGGCGAGGCCGCTCAACATCAGCGCCTCGCCGGCACGGCCCTGGCGGGCCATGGGATAGCCGTCGAGCGCCGTCATCACCGCGCCGGCATCCCCCGGCACGTTGAGCAGGATCGAGGAGATCCGTCCGCCATACTCGGCGCCGCAATAGATGGCGGCGAGCAGGATCATGGTGCTCTCGGGCGGCAGGCCCATGGTGTAGGCGATGGGCAGCAGCAGGGCGATGCCGTTGATCGGGCCGATCGCCGGCAGGGCGCCGATCATGGTGCCGAGAAAGCAGCCGATCAGGCCGATCAGCAGGTTCTGGAGGCTGAGCGCGACCGAGAACCCGTCCCAGAGATAATCGAAGGACATGGGTGATGAACTCCCCTCTCAGCCGAAGATGGCGCCGGTCGGCAGATAGACCTCGAGTGCGGCTACGAACACCGCCCACCAGAGGGCGGCATGCAGCACGCCACCGAAGGCCGCTCTGACCCATCCGGCGCCGAAGACGCGGGCGACGCCGGCGGTCAGGACGAAGATCGCGACCGGGAAGCCCAGCGGCTCCATCAGCAGGACGGATGCAACCGCCAGCGTCGGAATGGCCAGCGTGCGGCCGAGCAGGGCCCCTTTCGGCAGCTCCTCGGCACCTTCGGGCCGGCGCGCGAACAGCAGGGCAAGGACGGCAAGCGCGATGGCGAGGGCGACGGGGAAGACCCTGGGCCCCAGCGGATCGGAGGCGAAGGCATAGTCGATCCGCGCGCCGATCAGGCCATAGGCGACGGCGAGGAGAAAAAGGCAGGCCGCAGCGACCCTGCCGGTGGGCAGGTGGCCGCGGCCGGAACCGGTTGAGCCGCTCATGGCCTCACATCCCGGCTTCAGCGGCGATCTGCTTGAAGCGGGCGACGTCGGCCTGAACCTTCTTCTCGAAATCCGCGCCCAGCAGGGTAAAGGGGTAGAGCCCGCGGGCGGTGCGTTCCGCTTCGAATTCGGGGGTCTTCGACAGGGCCGCGAACTGGTCCACCCACCAGCGATAGTCGTCGTCCGACACGTCGTGGCCGATATAGTAGCCGCGCCAGACCGGCCATTCGATGTCGATGCCCTGTTCGCGCGCCGTCGGTACCCCGGCCAGGTCCCCCGGCAGGCGTTCCGGTGCCATCACCGCCAGGATGCGCACCTTGCCCGCCGCATGATGGCGGGCCATCTCGGCCGCATCGCCGGCACCGATGGCCACATGGCCGCCTTCAAGCGCCGTGAGCACCGCGCCGCCGCCCTCCAGCGCCACATAGCGCATGTCCCGGGCCGGATGGCCGGCTGCCTTGGCCAGCATCACGCCCTTCATCCAGTCCTGCGAGCCAACCGCGCCGCCACCGGCGACCGGGAACTTCGTCGGATCCTTGGCATAGGCGGCGATCAGTTCGGCCAGGGTCTGATAGGGCGAGTCGGCGGCCACCACGAGCACGCCGTAATCGGCGCCGAGCGCGCCCACCCACCGCACGGCGGTTTCGTCATAGCGGCCGAACTTACCCTGGGCCAGCAGCAGGGCCGAGCCCGAGGATGCGGCCGAGACCAGATTGGCGTCGGTGGCGCGCTTGCCGATCACATGGTTGTAGGCCACGGCGCCGACGCCGCCTTCCATATAGGTCACGATCATCGGCTGCGAGATCAGCTTCGTCTGCAGCATCGCATTGGCGATCAGCCGGCAGGTGAGATCGAACCCGCCACCCGGCTTGGCGCCGGCCAGACATTCCGGCCGGTCCGGTGCGGCCATGGCCGGCGGGGCCAGGGTCGTGGCGGTGATGGCGAGGCCGAGCCCAAGAAGGGGCAGCAGGGTGGTGATCTGGCGGCGCGGGGTGTTGCGGGGCATCTTCTGGTCTCCGATTGTCCGGATTTCTGGCAAGGAGGGCCCGTTACTCTCCACGGTCGTGAAGAGATCAAGACATGCAGGGGCAAATGCAGCTCCGATAATTGCGGGGCTGCAGATGCTTTGATTGATGTTTTTTGGGAAAACTAGGTCTTTGCCGCGTCGGGCAACATGATATCCTCCCCTTCATCTTCTGACGGATCCGTCTCTGCGGATTGTCCTGCATGATGGCGGGCGAAACTGTCAGGATCCTGTCTGACACCGGAGATCCTGAAACGGGTCGACAGTTCTCGCGGGAAGGGAATGCCCATGCGCATCCTGCTGGTGGAGGATACTCACGATGTCGGCGAGGCGATCTGCCGGCGGTTCGAGGCGATCGGCCACAGCGTCGACTGGGAGACGGACGGCACGGCGGCGGCCGAGATCCTGGACTTCACCGACTACGCGCTGGTGATCCTGGATGTGATGCTGCCCGGGCTCGACGGCTTCGAGATCCTGCGGCGGCTGCGGCGGGCCGGGAACACCACGCCGGTGCTGCTGCTGACCGCGCGATCCGAGGTGGAGGACCGGGTGGGCGGGCTCGACCTCGGCGCCGACGACTATCTGGTGAAGCCCTTCGACTTTCGGGAACTCGAGGCCCGGGCCCGGGTGCTGATGCGCCGCACGGCGGGCGAGGCGACCAATCTGCTCACCTGCGGTGATGTGATCATCGACCGGGCCGCCCGTCAGGTGCGGCTCGGCACCCGCGAAATCCCGCTCAAGCGCCGGGAGATGACCCTGCTCGAACTCTTCGCCGCCCGGCCCGGGCGGGTCTTCGGCAAGGACGAACTGCTCGACCAGCTGTTCGGCTTCGGCGAAGGGGCGAACCCGAACGCGATCGAGCTGTATGTCGGCCGGCTGCGCAAGAAGCTGGAGGGGGCGAAGGTGCGGATCGTAACCGTGCGGGGGGCCGGCTATCAGCTGGTGACCGATGACCTGGTCTGAGACGGGGGAGATGCGCCCCTCTCTCGCATCCAGACTGATGCTGCGCATCGGTGTTCTGGTTGCAGCCGGTGCGGTCATTCTGGTCACGGCCGCCTGGTATTATGCCCGGGCGGCGGCCGACGATGCCTATGACCGGCTGCTGGTCGGCGCCGTGCTGCAGATGACCGAGAGCCTGGCGGTGGAAGAGGGTGAGCTTACCGTCTCCCTGCCGGTTTCGGCCTTCGAATTGCTGGGGCTGGCGGGCCAGGACCGGATCTTCTATCGGGTGATCGACACCGCCGGCCGCACGCTGACCGGATATGACGATCTGGCGGTTCCGCCGGGGGCTGCCGGGGGGATGGGTGATCAGCCTCTGGTCACCGGCGGCCGCCATGGCGGGGAAGCGGTGCGGATGGCGGTGGCCGCGCGTCGCCTCACCGACCCCGCCATCAACGGCACGGCGCGGGTGGTCGTGGCACAGACCGAGCGGGCCCGCCGGGACCTCGCCCGTGAACTCACGCTCCGGGTGGTCGGGCTGGTGGTGGTGATGGCGGCGGTGGCGGTGGCCGGAACGATGCTTGCCATCCGCTACGCGCTCCGCCCCGTGCGGGGCATGGGCGAGGCGCTGGGCCGGCGCGACCCCCATGACCTGACGCCACTCTCGCCCGAGGTGCCGCGCGAACTCGCGCCCTTCGTCGGCTCGATCAACCATTTCATGGGACGGCTGGATCAGCGGGTGGGCGGGTTGCAGCGCTTCATCGCCGATGCCGCCCATCAGATCCGCACCCCCTTAACGGCGCTCTCGGCCCAGCTGGACCTGCTGGAGCCTGCGGTCGCGGGAGAGGACGGGCGCCGGCATCTCGCCCGGGTGCAGGACCGGCTGCGCGAGCTGTCGCGGCTGACCAATCAGCTGCTGAGCCATGCCATGGTCATTCATCGGGCCGATGTGGTGCAGCTGAAGGCGGTCGATCTGGTCGATGTCGCCCGGCGGGCCTTCCGCTCGGCGATCCCGATCACCATCGATCACGACACGCTCGTCTCCTTCGACGCGCCCCAGGGCCCGGTGATGGTGCTGGGCGATCCGGTCAGCCTGCGCGAGGCGATCGCCAATTGCATCGACAACGCCCTGACCCATGGTGTCGTCTCGCGGCTGGAGGTGCGGGTGGTGGTCCGCGACGGCCGGGCGATGATCGAGGTGGAGGATGACGGCCCGGGCATCCCGGCGGAGGACTGGCCGCATATGCTCCAGCGCTTCGCCACCACCCGCGCCGGCGATGGCGGTACCGGCCTCGGCTTCGCCATCGCCGCCGAGGTGATGGCGGCCCATGGCGGAGAGCTTGGTTTCCGCCGGCTTGAGGCGGGTGGTTTCGTGGTGGTTGCGGCCCTGCCGCAGCTGGCGGCCAGGGGAGGGCAGGCATGATCCGCCGGATGTCCGCGATCGTCGCGCTGGCATGGGCTCTGCTGGCGGCCGCACCGGCGGCGGCCCTTGAAGGCGAGACGGTGGTCTTCGCCGCCCCGACGGTCGAGACCGACCGGCTGGTCATTCATGCGGCGACGGATGTGGCGGCGATGGGGCCGCTGATCCGGGACTTTCAGGCCCGCAATCCCGGTGTGACGGTCGATTATATCGAATATGTCAGCAACAACCTTCAGGCTGCGGCGATCGCGGCCTGTACGGCCGGCGAACCGCTGGGAGATCTGCTGATCTCGCCCTCGGTCGACCAGTTGCTGAAGCTCGCCAATGACGGCTGCGCGCTGGCCCATCTCTCGTCCGAGACCGAGCGGGTGCCCGACTGGGCCAACTGGCGCAACGAGGTCTTCGGCTTCTCGATCGAGCCTGCGGTCTTCGTCTACAACGCCCGGCTGGTGCCGGAGGCAGAGGTGCCGCACACCCATGTCGAACTGGCCGATCTTCTGCGCCGCCGGATCGACCGTTATGCCGGCCGCGTCGGTACCTACGACATCCGGGTCTCTGGCATCGGCTATCTCTTCGCCTTCAACGACGCCCGCCAGACCACGACGATTTTCGGCCGGCTGCTGGAAAGCCTGGGCCGCGCCTCGGCGGTGGTGCGCTGCTGCACATCGGAAGTGGTGGCCGAGGTGGCGGCGGGCCGGCTGCTGATCGGCTACAACATGCTCGGCTCCTACGCCTATGCCGCAGCCCGAACCGACCCGGCGCTCCGGGTGGTGGTGCCGGCGGATTACGCGCTGGTGCTGGCGCGCGGCGCGCTCATCCCCGCCCATGGGGCGCGGCCGGATCTCGCCCGGCGCTTCCTCGACTACCTGCTGTCGGCGCGCGGCCAGGATGTGGTGCGGAACGAGGCCTTCTTTTTCTCGGAAACCGGCGCGATGCCCGCGGGCGTCGCCGGTCCGCGGGCGCTGGATGATGGCGGCATCGCCCGGCCGATCCGGATCGGCCCGGCCCTGCTTGCGGTTCAGGATGCGGCCCAACGCCGCCGCTTCATCCGCGACTGGAGCCGGTCGATGGTGGAGATGGGGGTGCCGCCCGCGCCATGATCCCGACCGCGATCGTGATTTCAGCCCGGCTTGCGGGCGGCGATGAAATAGTTGATGCCGAGCGAACCGCCGACCTGCCAGCCGGCGGCCGGATCCCGGTTCAGTCCTACCGCCTCGAACGGCCTGAGCCCGGCATTGCGCAGGCCGCGGGCGAGTTCAGATGGGCGCAGGAATTTGCGCCAGTCATGGGTGCCGCGCGGCACCCAGCGCAGCACGTATTCCGCCGCCACGATCGCGCCCAGGAAGCTCTTGGGCGTGCGGTTGAGCGTCGAGGCGATCAGCACGCCGCCGGGCTTGAGCAGCCGGGCGGCGCTGGTGAGGAAGAGGTCCGGATCGGCGACATGCTCGACGATTTCGAGCGTAAGCACCACGTCGAAGGCCTCGGTCTCGCCGGCGGCGACCAGATCCTCGACCGCGGCCGCACGGTAGGTGATGTCGAGCCCGGCATCGGCGGCATGGGCGGAGGCGACCGCGATGTTGCGTGCCCCGGCATCGAGACCGGTCACCGCCGCGCCCAGCCGTGCCAGCGGTTCCGAGACCAGGCCGCCGCCGCAGCCGATATCGATGATGGCAAGCCCGTCGAGCGGGCGCATGCCGTCGACCGGCCGGCCAAGCGTCTTGCACACCGTGTCCCGGATATAGCCGATCCGGGCCGGGTTGAGCGCGTGGAGCGGCGCGAAGGGCCCGGACGGATCCCACCATTCCTCCGCCATCCGGGTGAAGGTGTCGATCTCGCGGGCGTCGACGGTTCCGGTGGCGGGGGCAGGGGTCATGACCTGAATTTTCCTCGGGCTCGGCATCGGCTGGATCACCGGTGCGCATCCTTGCACGGCCCGGCAGGGGAGAGTATGAATATGCGCCCTGCAAGCGACAAGGGCTTGACGGCGGCGGCATTCGCGGAAACGGCCCGAAAAAACGGCCCTCACACCAGAAAACGGCCCTGGTCCCTTGCCTTGCCCGGCGGGATCGGCCGACACGACGGAGCGGACCCACATGGCGCGCATCGTGATGAAGTTCGGCGGCACTTCGGTCGGCGACATCGAGCGGATCAAGAATGTCGCCAGGCGCGTCAAATCCGAGGTGGATGCCGGCAACGAGGTGGCCGTGGTGGTCTCGGCGATGGCCGGGACGACCAACCAGCTGGTTGCCTGGTGCCGTGAGGCCGATCTGGTCCACGATGCCCGCGAATACGACACCGTGGTCGCCTCGGGCGAGCAGGTGACCGTGGGCCTGCTGTCGATCGCCCTTCAGGCGATCGGCGTCCATGCCCGGTCGTGGCTGGGCTGGCAGATCCCGATCCGCACCGACGATGCCCATGGCCGCGCCCGGATCGAGGCGATCGAGGGCGGCGAGCTGATCGCCCGCATGGGCCGTGGCGAAGTGCCGGTGGTTGCCGGTTTCCAGGGCGTTTCGCCCACCGGCCGTATCACCACGCTCGGCCGTGGCGGCTCCGACACCTCGGCCGTGGCGCTGGCTGCGGCCCTCAAGGCTGACCGCTGCGACATCTACACCGATGTCGACGGCGTCTACACAACTGATCCGCGCATCGTTGCGAAGGCGCGGAAGCTTGATAAGATCACGTTCGAGGAAATGCTGGAAATGGCCTCCCTCGGAGCGAAGGTCCTGCAGACCCGCTCGGTCGAGATGGCCATGAAGCATGGTGTACGCGTACAGGTTCGCTCCACCTTCTCGGACGCGCCCGGCACCCTGGTCGTTGACGAGGACGAGATCATGGAACAGAAGCTGGTGAGCGGCATCGCGTACAGCCGCGATGAGGCCAAGATCACCCTGGTGCGTGTGCCCGACCATCCGGGCATTGCGGCACATGTCTTTGGCCCGCTTGCCAAGGCCGGTGTCAATGTCGACATCATCGTCCAGAACGTGTCGGAAGACGGCCGGGCGACCGACCTGACCTTCACGGTCGGCAAGGCCGATATGGAGCGGGCGCTGAAGGTGCTGGACGAGGCCCGGGCCGAGATCGGTTGCGAGCGCGTCGACAGCGACCCCAATGTGGCCAAGGTTTCGGCGATCGGCGTCGGCATGCGCAGCCATGCCGGCATCGCCTCGCAGATGTTCGACGCGCTGGCGCGCAAGGGCATCAACATCATGGTGATCTCGACCTCCGAGATCAAAATCAGCGTGCTGGTGGCCGAGGAGTACACCGAGCTGGCGGTGCGCGCCCTGCATGCGGAGTACGGTCTGGATGCCGCTTGATCGGCCGGCTGTGCGGCCCGGGACGACGGGTCGCCCAAGGCTTGACCATATCTGGCACCGCGGCACCTCGCCCGCGGGAGTGCATGATGCCGGCCGGGACGATGGCGCATCACGGATCTCCGTGCGCCATCCGGCCCCGGCCCGGCGGCGCGCGACCCTCGGACGTCACCGCCTGACCCGCGCGGACGGAACATGAGCGCGCCGGCGTCGGCCATCCCGGGACCGCGCCGCCTGCTCAGGCGGCTGCGCGACGTCATGGCCGCGCCCGGGACCGCGCAGTCCCGTCTCAACCAGGTCGTGCTGGTCATTGCCGCCGACATGGTCGCCGAGGTGTGCTCGATCTACGTCCGCCGCGCCGGCGACGTGCTCGAACTCTTCGCGACCGAAGGTCTCAATCCCGAAGCCGTCCACAAGACCCGGCTGCGGGTGGGTGAGGGCCTGGTCGGCCATATCGCTGCCCAGGCGAGCGCACTCTCGCTCTCCGATGCGCAGTCGCATCCCGATTTCGCCTACCGGCCCGAGACCGGCGAAGAGATCTACCACTCCCTGATGGGCGTGCCGATCCTGCGCTCCGGCCGGGTGGTGGGCGTGCTGGTGGTGCAGAACCGCACCCGGCGCAATTATGCCGAGGAGGAGCTCGAAGCCCTCCAGACCGTCGCCATGGTCCTGGCCGAGCTGATCGGCGCCGGCGATCTGGTCAACCCGTCGGAATTCCTGGAAGCCGAGGGCAATGCCACGCTGCCGCAGCGCGCCGAAGGCGTGCGGCTGGCCGATGGCGTCGCCATGGGCATTGCGGTGCTGCATCGCCAGGCGATCGAGGTCCGCCAGCTGGTGGCCGAAGACCCCGAGGTCGAGGCCGAGCGGCTTGCCGAGGCGCTGGAGCGGCTCAGGGCCTCGGTCGACCGCATGCTGGCCCGGCCGGACATCGCCATCGGCGGCGAGCATCGCGAGGTGCTCGAGACCTATCGGATGTTTGCCCATGACCGGGGCTGGATCTCGAAAATCAACGACGCCATCCGCAACGGCCTGACGGCCGAGGCCGCGGTCAAGCGCACGCTCGACGACATGCGTGTCCGGCTGAATGCCTCGGGCGACCCGTATCTGCGCGAGCGGGTGCTGGACCTTGAAGACATCGCCGGCCGGCTGCTCGGCCTGCTGAACGGCGAGCCCGAGCCCCAGACCCGCGAGCTGCCCGACGACATGGTGGTCGTGGCCCGCGCCATGGGGCCGGCGGAGCTGCTCGACTACGACCGCACCCGCCTGCGCGGGCTCGTGCTGGAGGAAGGCTCGGCCACCGCGCATGTGGCGATCGTGGCCCGGGCGCTCGACATTCCGGTTCTGGGCCGGGTGGACGGGGCGTTGAGCCGCATCACACCCGGTGACCCGGTGATCGTCGATGCCGACAACAACCAGCTGATCATCCGGCCGGGCGAGGATGTGGTCGATGCGGTGCAGCTGACGCTGGCCGCCCGGGCAGAACGCAAGGCCGCATTCGCCGCCCTGCGCCACATGCCGTCGATCACCCGTGACGATGTGCGGGTCAACCTGCTGATGAATGCGGGTCTGCTGGCCGATATGGGCATGCTGGGGGAAAGCGGCGCCGAGGGAATCGGTCTCTACCGCACCGAATTGTTCTTCATGGTGCGCTCGCAGATCCCCGATGTCGCGGCGCAGGCGGATCTTTATGCCCGCGTGCTCGACCAGTCGGGAGAGAAGCCGGTCTATTTCCGGACCCTCGATGTCGGCTCGGACAAGCAGCTGCCCTATTTCAACCACCGCCCGGAAGAAAACCCGGCGATGGGCTGGCGTTCGCTGCGCCTGACGCTCGACCGGCCGGCGATGCTGCGCCGCCAGGTGCGGGCCCTGCTGATGGCGAGCGCCGGCCGGCAGCTGAACATCATGTTTCCGATGGTCGCCGAGGTGGCCGAATTCGATGCCGCCCGTCGGCTGGTGCAGATGGAAGTGGCGCGGGCCCGCCGCCAGCACCAGAGCCTGCCGTCGCAGGTGCGGGTGGGGACGATGCTGGAAGTGCCGGCGCTGGCCTGGCAGCTGAAACCGCTGCTGGAGCGGGTGGATTTCATTTCGGTCGGCTCCAACGACCTGCTGCAGTTCTTCTTCGCCTGCGACCGCGGCAATCCGGAGCTGGCCGACCGCTACGACCTGCTGTCGCCTGCGGTGCTGGGCTTCCTGCGCAATCTGGTCGATGCCTGCGCCCGGGCCGATGTGGAGCTGTCGCTGTGCGGCGAAATGGCCAGCCGGCCGCTGGAGGCGATGGCGCTGATCGGCCTGGGGTTCCGCCGGATGTCGATGCCGGCCGGCGCGATCGGGCCGGTGAAGGCGATGGTCCGCAGCCTCGATCGGGGCCATCTGGCGTCTTATATGGACACGCTGCTCGATCTGCCCGACCATTCGGTCCGCGATCGGCTGATGGCCTTTGCCCACGATCACGGTATCGCGATCTGAGCCCGGTTTTCACTGGTTTATCCCAGGCTTGCGCTTCGGGCCGGCGGGCCCGCCATCCCAGCCCTCCCCTTGCACTCGGGCGCGACGGGGAGTAGGGTCGGCGCAATTCGGCACCGCAAAAAAGACAGGGGGCGTCCGCTGCGCACCGCCATCCGGCCGGGCCGGCGGCGATGATGTCCGCATTGACGGCTGCCTGCCCCTGCCCCACCTTGAAACTCACGCGGGTGCCGCCCGCATCCTGACCCTGCGACCGGAGCGATCGAGACAGCCGATGGCGCGCCAAACGTCCAACAGCAGCCGCCTGCACCTCTACGACGTGAACGCCGGAGAGGCCGGAGGGTCCGGTGGCGGCCCTACCGGCGGGTCCGGCGACTATGCCGGTGTCGGCGCGCTGTTGAAACGCGAGCGCCTGCGCCAGGGGCACGACATCGCCCAGGTCGCCGACCAGCTGCGCATCCGCCGCCTCTATCTCGAGGCGCTGGAGGAAGGCCGCTATGCCGAGCTGCCGGCGCCTGCCTATGTGATGGGCTTCCTGCGCTCTTACGGGGCCTTCCTCGGCCTGGATGTGCCCGAGTTGCTGCGTCGCTACAAGGCCGAGGGGCAGCATGTGCCCCAGACCAACACGCTCGATTTTCCGACGCCGGCCGAAGAAGGCCAGATGCCGCGCTTCACGGTGATCGTGGTCGCCGTCGTGCTGGCCGTGATCGCCTATGGCGGCTGGCGGTATTTCGGCGAGACCCCGAACCAGATCGCCGACACCGTCGCCGAGGTGCCGGCCTATCTGCTCCAGTCGGGCGGCGAGGGGCGTGATGCCGCCCAGGTCGGCGCCGGCACGACGGCCGGGCAGACGGCCACCACGGCCGACGACCGCGCCGCTGCCGAGGTGACCGATCGCCAGACCGACGAAGCCGAGGCCGCCGATGCCGCATCCTCGGCGGCGGCACCGGTCACCTCGTCGCCGGCAGCCCCGTCATCAACGGCCCCGGCACCCACGACCTCGGCACCCACCGCTCAGGCACCAACGACATCGGCCCCCGCAGCGCCGGCCCCGGCGGCTGCGCCGACTGCGACTGCCCAGGCGCCTTCTGCATCGGCCCCGTCTGCGTCGTCTCCTGCGGCCCAGGCTCCGGCAGCTCAGGCTCCGGCAGCTCAGGCTCCGGCAGCTCAGGCGCCTGCCGCCCCGGCCGCGTCGACGCCGGCACCCGCGGCGCCGGCCTCGGGCAGTGGCATTCGTATCGTCGCCACCGCCGACAGCTGGCTGCAGATCCGTGCGCCCGGTGGTGGCACCGTGTTCAGCCGCATCCTGCGGGCCGGCGAGACCTACGACCTTCCGCCCGACGCGGTCGGCGCCAGCATGATCACCGGCAATGCCGGCGGCATCGAGATCCAGGTCGACGGCCGTACCCTGCCGCCGCTCGGGGCGGCGGGTGTCGTGAAGCGCAATATCGTCCTCGACCGGCAGGCGCTGCAGGCCGCGGCGGGCTGAGAGGGGCGGCTGTATCTCCGCCGCCGCCCTGGCCCGGCTCCATGAGGCTTGCCGGCCATGGCCGCGGCTGATAAGTCCTTCAACGTCCGGCATCCGCGGCCGATCTGCCGTCCGCGGGCCATGATCAGCGACGGAAGCCATCATGACCGTCAGAGCTTATCGCCATATCGAGCGGCGCCAGAGCCGCAAGATCCGGGTCGGTCCGGTCGAGGTCGGCGGTGACGCACCGATTTCGGTGCAGACCATGACCAACACCCAGACCCCGGATGTGGAAGGCACGCTCGATCAGATCCGTCGCGCGGCAGAGGCCGGTGCCGATATCGTGCGGGTGTCCTGCCCCGACGAAGACTCGACCGCGGCGCTGAAGCAGATCGTGGCCGGCAGCCCGGTGCCGATCGTTGCCGACATCCATTTCCACTATCGCCGCGCCATCGAGGCGGCCGAGGCGGGGGCGGCGTGCCTGCGCATCAACCCCGGCAATATCGGCTCGGCCACCCGCGTGCGCGAGGTGGTGAAGGCGGCGAAGGATCACGGCTGTTCGATCCGCATCGGCGTCAATGCCGGCAGCCTGGAGCGGGAACTGCTGGAGCGCTATGGCGAGCCCTGCCCCGAGGCGATGGTCGAAAGCGCGCTCAACCACATCCGCATCCTTGAAGAGAACGACTTTTTCGAAACCAAGATCAGCGTGAAGGCCTCCGACGTCTTCCTGGCGGTCGCGGCCTATCAGGGCCTGGCGGAGGCCTGCGACTACCCGCTGCATCTGGGCATCACCGAGGCGGGTGGTCTTCGCTCCGGTACGGTCAAATCCTCGATCGGCCTCGGCATGCTGCTCTGGTCGGGCATCGGCGACACCATCCGGGTCTCGCTCTCGGCCGATCCGGTCGAAGAGGTGAAGGTCGGCTACGACATCCTGAAGAGCCTGGGGCTGCGCCGGCGCGGGGTGACCATCGTGTCCTGCCCCTCCTGCGCCCGGCAGCGCTTCCAGGTGATCGACACGGTCGCAAAGCTGGAAGACCGGCTGGGCCACATCACCGTGCCGATCTCGCTGTCGGTGATCGGCTGTGTGGTCAATGGCCCGGGCGAGGCGCGCGAAACCGAGATAGGCGTCACCGGCGGCGGCGGCCATCATCTGGTCTATATCAACGGCGCACCCGACCATAAGGTCGGCGATGACCGGTTGATCGACCATATCGTCGAACTGGTCGAGGCCCGCGCCGCGGCGATCGCCGCCGGTGACACCGCCATGACCACGCTGAAGCGGAAGGTCGCGGCCGAGGGCTGACCCCGGCGACCCTGCACCTTTCCTTCCCGGACATCCCAGAACCTGCCTGACGGAGACCCCCAGCCTTGGCCAAGCTGCAGCCGGTGCGCGGCACCCACGACATCCTGCCCGACGAGATGCCGCGCTATCGCAATGTCTTCGATGCGGTGGCCCATGTCGGCGCCACCTATGGCTATGGCGAGATCGCGACTCCGATCTTCGAATTCACCGAGGTGTTCAAGCGCACCCTGGGCGACACGTCGGACGTGGTGACGAAGGAGATGTACACCTTCGCCGATCGCGGCGGGGAGGGGTTGACGCTCCGCCCCGAGGGCACGGCCGGCGTCGCCCGGGCGGTCATTTCCGGCGGGCTGCTGCAGCAGGTGCCGCTCAAATATTTCTATCGCGGCCCGATGTTCCGCTACGAACGCCCGCAGAAGGGCCGCATGCGGCAGTTCCACCAGATCGGTGTCGAGCTGCTGGGCGTGCCCGAACCCAGCGGCGATATCGAAGTCATCGCCCTCGGCGCCGATATTCTCGACCGGTTGGGCGTACTGGGCGACACCATGCTCGAGATCAACACGATCGGCGACATGGAGAGCCGCAACGCCTATCGCACGGCGCTGGTCGCCTATCTGGAGGGCCATATCGACCGCCTCTCCGATGACAGCCGCGAGCGGCTGCACCGCAATCCGCTGCGGGTGCTGGACAGCAAGGATGCCGGCGACCGCGAGGTGGTGGCGAACGCACCCCGCTTCGACGACTACCTGACGCCCCATGCCGCCGATTTCTTCGCGACGGTCCTGGCCGGGCTCGACCGGCTGGGCATCCCCTACCGCCGCAATGTCTATCTGGTGCGGGGGCTCGACTATTACTGCCACACCACCTTCGAATTCGTGACCGACCGGCTGGGCGCCCAGGGCACCGTGCTCGCCGGCGGCCGCTATGACGGGCTGATCGGCCAGATGGGCGGTGCCGAGACCCCGGGCGTCGGCTGGGCGGCCGGCGTCGAGCGGCTGTCGCTGCTGGCCGAGCCGCCGGCGGCCACCATCCGTCCGGTGGCGCTTGTGCCGCTGGGCCCGGCTGCCGAGGCCGAGGCGATGGTGCTGGCGCGCCGGCTGCGCAAGGCCGGTGTCGTGGTCGATCTCGGCTATGGCGGCAATCTGAAGAAGCGCATGAAGCGCGCCGACCGTGTGGGTGCCGCCCAGGCGGTGATCTTCGGTGATGACGAGCTTGCCCGCGGTGCCGCCCAGCTGAAGAGCCTGGACGACGGCGCCCAGACCGAGGTGGCGCTCGCCGATCTCGTCGACCGCCTGGCCGCGCGGGGCTGACCCTCAGGTCATGTCGCTTCAGGCCAAGCTCGATCAGGTCCTGCGTCGCCACGAAGAACTGGCGGCACGGCTCGCCGACCCGGCGATTGCCGGGTCGGGCGATTATGTGCGCCTGTCCCGCGAATTCGCCGGGCTCGACGAACTCGCCCAGGCCGTGCGCCGGCAGCGGGAGGCGGCGCGTGAACTGGCCGAAGCGCGTGTGATGGCCGGCGATCCGGCCGCCGATGCCGAGATGCGGGCGCTGGCCGAGGAAGAGTGCCGGAGCCTCGAGGCCGAGTGCCAGGCGCTGGACCGCTCCGTCCGGGTGATGCTGCTGCCGCGCGACGAGGCCGATGACCGCAGCGCCATCCTTGAAATCCGTGCCGGCACCGGTGGCGAAGAGGCGGCGCTGTTCGCAGCCGACCTCTTCCGCATGTATCAGCGCTACGCCCAGGAGGCCGGCTGGCGGGTCTCGCTGCTGCAGGCGACGGAGAGCGACCTCGGCGGCTTCCGCGAAGTCGTGGCCGAGATCGAAGGGGCGGGCGTCTATGGCCGGCTGAAATTCGAGAGCGGCGTCCATCGGGTGCAGCGTGTGCCCGAGACTGAGGCCCAGGGCCGCATCCACACCTCGGCGGCGACGGTCGCCATCCTGCCCGAGGCGGAAGAGGTCGACATCGCCATCGATCCGGCGGACCTGAAGATCGACGTCTTCCGGGCGAGCGGTGCCGGCGGCCAGCATGTGAACACCACCGACAGCGCGGTTCGCATCACCCATCTGCCGACCGGCCTCGTGGTGGTGCAGCAGGACGAGCGCTCGCAGCACAAGAACCGGGCCAAGGCGCTCAAGATCCTGCGCGCGCGGCTGTTCGAGCAGGCCCGTGATGCAGCGGCCGAGGCGCGCGCGGCAGAGCGGCGCGGCCTGGTCGGGTCCGGGGACCGGTCCGAGCGGATCCGGACCTACAACTTCCCCCAGAACCGGGTCACGGATCACCGCATCGGCCTCACCCTCTACAAGCTCGACAAGGTGGTGGCGGGCGAGGCGTTGGGTGAGCTGATCGAGGCGCTGGTGACCGAGGATCAGGCCGCCCGGCTGGCGGCTTTGGACGAGACCGGCGCATGAGCCCGGCCGGGGGCGGTGACGCAGACGCCCTGCGTCGGATGCTGACGGCCCGGCTGGCCGACGTCGCCGGCGCGGATGCGGGGCTTGAAGCGCGGATGATCGTGGAGCGGGTGACGGGGCTGGATGCGGCCGGCCTGCTGACCCGCGGCGACCAGCCGGTTTCGCCCGATGCGCGTGCCGCGGCGGAGGCCATGCTTGCCCGGCGGCTTGCGCGTGAGCCGCTGTCTCAGATCCTCGGCACCCGCGGCTTCTGGACCATCGATCTCGACGTCACCGCCGATGTTCTGACCCCCAGGCCCGATACCGAGACCCTGATCGAGGCCGTGCTGGATTTCGTCGATGCCGATGGCCGAGGCCGTGGCCAGCCCTGGCGGATCCTGGATCTGGGCACCGGTTCGGGCTGTCTGCCGGCGGCCCTGCTCAGCGAGCTGCCCGAAGCGCAGGCGGTTGCGGTCGACCGTTCCGAGGCCGCCGCGCGGGTGGCCCGGGGCAATCTGGCGCGAATTGCGCCCGACCGCGCGGTGGTGGTCGTCGGCGACTGGGCGACGGCGCTTTCGGCCGCACCCGGCCACGTATTCGACTTGATCGTGTCGAACCCGCCTTATATACCTACCAGTGAAATCCGGGCCCTGGATCCGGAGGTTGCGCGGCACGAGCCACATCTTGCCCTCGATGGCGGTGATGACGGTCTCGAGGCATATCGGGTGCTGGCACCCGTGATTGCACGCCTGCTGCACCCCGAAGGGCTCGCATGTGTGGAAGTCGGACGAGGACAGGCGCGGGATGTGGAGCGCCTCTTCGGCGACCTGGGATTGACGACATCCGTAAGGAATGATCTGGGCCGTATCGGACGCTGCGTGACCGCGCGGCATGCCGGAGCGGTGGCGCCCTGAGCCACACGGATCCCTTGGGCAGGCCGTCCGCAACCGGCGGACACCGTGATGCCCCGGATCCGACCGGCCGCCCTTGCGGAGCGGTCACACGAGTATTTGCCACCTGGCACATCGACGGCCCGTTCGGCCGTAACACAGAACAGATAGGACGGCTTGGACTGACATGAGGAACGGCCCGAATTCCAAGCGGACGCGCATGGGACGGCAGCAGGGTGGCGGTGGCGGCGGTGGTGGTCGCCCCCGGCCGCAGCAGCCGGTCAACCGCAACCGGATCTTTGAGAGCAACGGCCCTGCCGGCAAGATCAAGGGCAACCTGTCCCAGGTCATCGATCGTTATCTGGCTGCGGCCCGTGATGCGTCGAGTTCGGGCGACCGGGTGCTGGCCGAAAGCTGCCTGCAGCATGCCGAGCATTATCTGCGCCTGATGAACGGCACCCAGGACGAGAACCGCACCGACCGGAGCCCCGTTCAGGACCGGTTCTCGCGCCCGGGGACCGAAACGGACTCCGAGGAAGACGAGACCGAGACCGGCGATGCCGAGGGTGAGGACGAGGCCGCCGAGCCGGCGGAGCGCCCGAGCCGTGGCGACCGCTATGAGCGCGGCGATCGCGGCGACCGTTTCGAGCGTGGCAGCCGTTTCGATCGCGGGGACCGTGATCGGGGTGACCGCGCCGAGCGTGGCGATCGGCCCGAACGTGGTGACCGGTCTGAACGCGGAGATCGGCCCGAACGTGGCGATCGCTCCGATCGCGGCGACCGGCCCGAGCGTGGCGACCGGCCCGAGCGTGGCGAGCGACCCGACCGGGGTGATCGCGATGATGAGCGGGGTGGTCGCCGTCGTCGCGGCCGTCGCGGCAATCGTGGCGAGGGCCGTGATGAGCGCGACACCGAGCGCGGTGGCGAGAGCGATCTGTTCGGTGGCGAGCAGCCGCGTGAAAGGCGCCCGGCCGGCGATCTGACCCCGGCGCCGCAGCCGGTTGCCGAGCAGCCGGCCCCGGTGGCCGAAAAGCCTGCACCGGTTGAAAAGCCTGCGCCTGCTGCCGCGGCACCGGTTGCCCCGGCGCCCGCCGCTCCGGCCCCTGCACCTGCCGCTCCGGCACCTGCCACGCCGGCGCCCGTTGCTTCGGCACCCGTCGCTTCGGCACCGGCGGCCGAACAGCCGGCCGAGCCGGCACCTGCTCCGCGTCGCCGGACCGCCAAGGCCGCCGAGGCTGCGGCAGCCGAGGCCGGAGAGGCCGAGGCGCCCAAGCCGCGCCGCACCCGCCGGACCAAGGCCGAGATGGCCGCGGCCGCAGAAGCGGCTGCCGCCGAGGGGGCTGCACCGGTCGAGAAGCCGGTCCGCAAGCGTGCGACCACCACCCGCACCCGCCGCAAGGCGAGCGAGGGTGAGGGCGAGGCCGGCTGACGAGCCCGGCCGGCTGCCATTGCTGCCTGAACGAACGCCGCCGTCGGGATGACCGACGGCGGCGTTCGTGTATCCGGGGGCAGGCCTCCGTCGGGGGCGGTTCAGCGGATGGTGATCGGATCGCCGGCGCGGATCGTGCCGGGGCGGGTCACGACGGTGAAAACGCCGAATTCCTTGTGGCCCTGGGTCGAGGAGAGGGCCGGCAGGACCTCCAGATCCCGGATGGCGGTGCCCGGGCGGACATGGGTGGCGGCACAGCGAATGACCGGCGCCACGGCCTCGACGGCGACCTCGCCGATCTCGATGGTGCGGCCGATCAGGTCGCGCTCGATCCAGGGCTCGCCGAAATCGGCAACCAGATTATTGCGGAACCGCAGCGGATCCAGCGCCTCGGGCGCAAGCCCCATGGCGTGAGCCAGCGCCCGGCCGCTCGCCAGATTGGTGATCGAGAGCATCTGGCGTTCCTTGTCGGTGAACGAACCGGTCCCGGCCTTGACCAGCATCGGCGCCCTGGCCGGGGGCAGGTCCAGATGGCGCGCGACCAACTGGCCGGCGCGGACCGCGAAATCCGGATCGTCGCCCTGGCCGGCGATGGCCTCTCCGTCGGGCAGGGTCAGTACCAGCCGGTCGGTTTCCGTGTCGTAGCGGCAGGCGATGGCGGCCATGCGCGGTTCGGTCACCATCACGTGGAAGGCCGCCTTGGGGCGCCATTCGGGCTGGAACGGATTGGGCTGGGTGCCGATTTTCGCAAAGGCGAAGCGGCGGTCGGCGGGCAGGCCGGCACCGGTTTCCAGCCGGGCTTCCGTCAGCCGGTCCACGGACAGGCTCTTCACGGGGAAGCGGTTGATGTCGATCAAGGCGCCGTCGGCCATCCCTCGGTCTCCTGGAAGGGCAGGTCAGATCCGCATCATAGCGATGCATGAAGATGGTGCGAGGCGATCTTGCACGACTGTTGCCGGTTCACCACATGGGATGTGGGCCGGGGACAACCGGTCCGCCCGGTGGCCGGCCGCAGCAGCGGAGGATCGCCGGGGCAGGTCGGTCGGCGCCGTCGCCACGAAAGCCAGGGACGCGCGCCATTCCATCGGACGATCGTCGAGGGACGCCACGGCATGAATATCGAGAGCTATACCGATCGGGCAAAGGGTTTCCTCCAGGCCGCCCAGCAGCTGGCGCAGGGCCGGGGGCATCAGCAGTTCACGCCCGAACATCTTCTGAAGGTCCTGGTCGATGACGAGCAGGGCGTGGGGCTGGGTCTGGTGCAGGCCGCGGGCGGTGACCCCGCGAAGCTGCGCGAGGCGGCCGAGCGCGCGCTCACCCGTCTGCCCAAGGTCGAAGGCAGCGGTGCCGGCCAGCTTTATCTCGCGCCGGATACCGGCCGCGTGTTCACCGAGGCCGAGGCCCTGGCCAAGCGGCTTGAAGACGAGTATGTCGCGGCCGAGACCCTTCTGCTCGCGCTCGCCCTGGTCGACCGGACCGAGGCGCAGAAGGCGCTGGCATCGGCCGGTGTGAAGCCACAGGCGCTGGAGGCCGCGATCCGCGACATGCGCAAGGGCCGCAAGGTCGACAGCGCGCAGGCGGAGCAGGGCTATGACGCGCTCAAGAAATATGCCCGCGACCTCACCCAGGCGGCGCGGGACGGCAAGCTCGACCCGGTGATCGGCCGCGACGAAGAGATCCGCCGCACCATCCAGGTGCTCAGCCGCCGCACCAAGAACAACCCGGTGCTGATCGGCGAGCCCGGCGTCGGCAAGACCGCCATCGTCGAGGGGCTGGCGCTGCGCATCATTAATGGCGATGTGCCCGAGAGCCTGCGCAGCAAGAAGGTGCTGGCGCTGGATCTGGGGGCGCTGGTCGCCGGTGCCAAATATCGGGGTGAGTTCGAAGAGCGGCTGCGCGCCGTGCTGCAGGAGATCGACGCGGCGGCGGGCGAAGTGGTGCTGTTCATCGACGAGCTGCACACCCTGGTCGGGGCTGGTGCCGCCGAAGGCTCGATGGATGCCTCCAACCTTCTGAAGCCCAAACTGGCCCGCGGCGAACTGCGTTGCATCGGTGCCACCACGCTCGACGAGTATCGCAAGCATATCGAGAAGGATGCCGCACTCGCCCGGCGCTTCCAGCCGGTGATGGTCGAAGAGCCGACGGTGCCCGAGACCATCTCGATCCTGCGCGGCCTGAAGGAGCGCTACGAGCTTCATCACGGCGTGCGGATCACCGATGCCGCGGTGGTGGCGGCGGCGACGCTGTCGAACCGCTACATCACCGACCGCTTCCTGCCCGACAAGGCGATCGACCTGGTCGACGAGGCGGCGAGCCGGCTGCGCATCGAGATCGAGAGCAAGCCCGAGGCGATCGACGAACTCGACCGCCGGCTCATCCAGCTCAAGATCGAGCGTGAGGCGCTGAAGCGCGAAAGCGATCAGGCGTCGAAGGACCGGCTGGTCAAGCTGGAAGGCGAGATTGCCGGGCTGGAGAAGCAGACCGCCGACATGACCGCATCCTGGAAGGCCGAGAAGGGCCGCCTGGAAGGTGTGCAGAAGCTGAAGGAGGAGCTGGACCAGCTGCGGCTGGAGCTTGCCAACGCCCAGCGGCGCGGTGACCTGGCCAAGGCCGGTGAGCTGGCCTATGGCCGGATCCCCGAACTGGAGCGGAAGCTGAAGGCAGCCGAGGAGCAGGTGAAGAGCCGGCTGCTCGACGAGGCGGTGACCGACGGCCATATCGCGGCGATCGTCTCGCGCTGGACCGGCGTGCCGGTGGACAAGATGCTGGAAGGTGAGCGGGCCAAGCTGCTGCGCATGGAGCAGGTGCTGGGCGAGCGCGTCATCGGCCAAGCAGAGGCGGTCGCGGCGGTCTCCGAGGCCGTCCGGCGTGCCCGCGCCGGGCTGCAGGATCCCCGTCGTCCGATCGGCTCCTTCCTGTTCCTTGGCCCGACCGGCGTCGGCAAGACAGAGCTGTCGAAGGCGCTGGCGCAGTTCCTGTTCGACGACGACGCGGCGCTGCTGCGCATCGACATGTCGGAGTTCATGGAGAAGCACGCCGTCTCGCGGCTGATCGGCGCCCCTCCGGGCTATGTCGGCTATGACGAAGGTGGTGTGCTGACCGAGGCGGTGCGCCGGCGTCCCTATCAGGTGATCCTGTTCGACGAGGTGGAAAAGGCCCATCCGGACGTGTTCAACGTTCTGCTGCAGGTGCTGGACGACGGCCGGCTGACCGATGGTCAGGGACGGACGGTCGACTTCACCAACACGGTCATCATCCTGACCAGCAATCTGGGCGCCGAGGTTCTGGCGGGCCAGGAACCGGGTGCGCCGGCCGAAGACGTCCGGGCGCAGGTGATGGCGGTGGTCCGTGCGGCCTTCCGTCCGGAATTCCTCAACCGGCTGGACGAGATCATCCTGTTCCACCGGCTCGGCCGCGAGCATATGGGCGGGATCGTCGACATCCAGATCACCGATCTGGTCAAGCGGCTGGCCGAACGGCAGATCGGCTTCGATCTCAGCCCTGCCGCCCGCGACTGGCTGGCCGATGCCGGCTATGACCCGGTCTATGGCGCGCGGCCGCTGAAGCGGACCATCCAGCGCGAGGTGCAGAACCCGCTTGCGCGCATGGTGCTGGAAGGCCGCCTGCCCGAGGGCTCGACGGTTCGGGCGGATGTCCGGGACGGCGCGCTGGTCTTCGAGACCAGCACGCCTGAAGCGGCGGCGGCCTGATCGGCATCCCGGGGACCAGACGTCAAGAAACCCCCGCCCGAGCGATCGGGCGGGGGTTTTTCGTTGCGGTCCGGGCGGGCGCTTCCGGCTGATCTGCGCCGGCTGGCCGCGAAATCACTCGGTGGAGCGGCCCGGTGTCGCCGTGGTGGTGCTGGCCAGGGTGGCCGAGGCGCCGCGCAGGCTCGCCACCTGCTTCTCGACCTGGGCGACCGTCTGGCGGAACTTCTTCAGCTCGGCAGCGGCGAGGGTGCGGCCGACTGGCAGCTTGATGCTCTTCGGGTTGACCTGCTTGTTGTTCACCAGCACTTCGTAATGCAGATGCGGTCCGGTGGAGCGGCCGGTGGTGCCGACCGCGCCGATCACCTGACCCTGCTTCACCTTCTGGCCCGCCCGGACGTTGATCCGGCTCATATGGGCATAGGCGGTGGAGTAGGTGCCGTTGTGGCGGATGCGGACATATTTGCCATAGCTGCTGAACCAGTCGGCCTTCTCGACCACGCCGTCACCGGCAGCCATGATCGGGGTGCCGGTGGGGGCGCCGAAATCCACGCCCTTGTGCATCTTGGTGTAGCCGAGCAGCGGATGGCGGCGGGCACCGAAGCCCGAGGTCAGACGGGCGCCCTCGATCGGGGTCTGCAGCAGGGCCTTGCGCACGCTCTTGCCGTTCGGATCGAACCAGTCGTCATCGAAACGGTAGAGGGTCAGTGACCGACCGCCGACCACCAGGGTCGCCGCCAGCACGTCGCCATTGCGGATCGCGCGGCCCTGTTCGTCGACCATGCGCTCATAAAGCACCTCGAAGCGGTCACCCGGCTGAATGTCCCGCTGGAAGTCGACGTCGTAGGAGAAGGGCTTGATCAGCTCCGACACCATAGAGACCGGCAGGTCTGCCGCGGCGGCTGCTTCGTACAGGCTGGAGCGGATCTCGCCGGAGGCCAGGGCGAGCTGACGGTTCAGCTCCTTGCGCACCTCGACGGCGGTGAAACTGGTCTGCAGGCCGCTGCGTTCGATGCGGATCTGACGCTCGGCGTCGATCGCCATCTGGAAGCTGGTCACCGGGCCGCTGCCGCCACCCGCCCGCTGGCGCGGGAAGGTCAGGGTGACTTCCTGGCCGATCTTCAGGCTGCGCGGGTTGAACACCTTGCGCATCGAATCGACCAGCGCATAGGCGTCTTCCTGGGCGACGCCGTTGCGGACCAGAAGGTCGATGATCGTGTCGCCACGCTCGACGGTTGCCGTGCGGATGATGGGGCCCATCTCGGCGGCATTGGTCGAGGGCGTCAGGGTGCGCAGTTCAAGGCGTTCGTCGAGCAGGCGGCGGGTCAGGGTATCGGGCGCTGCAACCGGGGCCTGGTTGCGGAGCGTCATGTCGAAGGGATCGAAGCTGTTCACCAGCGGGTCGGCGAAGGCGACATATTCGGCGGCTGTGGAAGTTCCGGGTGTGGTGAGAAGCGTCACCCCCATGATTGCCGCGACGGCCGCAGCCATCGTCCTGCCCCACAGGTTTTGTCGCACACCAAGCCCGTCGGTGGTGAACCGCATGAAGTCGCCCCTTTGAGTTTGAACCCGCTCTTGTCGCGTGCTCCCGACCTGCCGGTACCGCCTGTCCGACATTCCGGTCGAGATGCGTCGCCCGATCACTTTGGACTTGCCTCTTTCTGGCCGATCTTCGTGATCCTGTGTCCGTTTCCAGCGGGCATCCGCATCATCCACGTCCCGGGGCCCGGCATCCGTTCACTGACCTTACAGATCATCCATCAAACGATGACATATCTTGCATGCGGTCAGTCAATTGACGTCAGACCGAGTCTCCGGAAGGAGAGCCGGGCGTGAAGCGATTCGATCGGATGCCTGCCGACTTGTCGAAACGACCCGGAGGTCGGTTCCAAGCTGTTGCCGATACCGGCGCCAGCGCGGAAAGCGAACAAAAGGCTCACGACTTTGTTTTCGATTTTTTGCCACTGTGCCGAAGCGCAGGCGGGGTGTCAACGGGATGTTGGGCGCGATGGCCGGGGCAGGACGTCGCAGCCGTGATGCAGAGCAAGATAGGAAAAAAGCCATGTATCGTTAACCACTTGGATACCTCACTTCATGTGGTGCTGCATGCTGCGATGCGGTGCGAAATATGAAGGGGGGACGCGCGCGGGCGCCCTCGCGCTCGTGCACGAGCATGGATTGGACCGTTGGGGGCTCCGCGGAACCGTGCTTCTACGGGTGCCGTATCCGGTGGTCCGGTCTCCGGATGGTCACGCGCCTGATCGGGCCCAGCGGGGCGGAAGACCGCCGGATGTGTCGCAGGCGGCCCCGAAAAATGCCGGCGCCGGAAAAAAAATCGCAGAGGCTTTGCCGGGTGGCCGGGAAACCGGCGGGAAGAGCGATGGATGATCTCTCATGATTTCAAGGGGATGTCCGACAGGCTCAGGGGCGTCGCGAAAACGTCATCGAAGTGTGTTGACAGGGGGGGCGTATCCCCATATAAACCGCCCCACACCGACGGGCACCGCGGACGACGCGGCGCCGGGCGGGGCTGAAAAGCCAGGAAATACAGCCCTTTAAGAGGGGCAGGCACCTGA